>JBFZDU010000027.1:0-3442 GCA_041307205.1 Gammaproteobacteria bacterium
CTCGTTCCTCGTTCCTCGTTCCTCGTTCCTAGTTCCTATATCGACCCGCCGAACATCATGACGAAGGCGATGCTGGCGAGGACCAAGCCGGCCAGGGTGGTCGGCAGCCCGACCTTGATCCAGCGCATTGGGCTGATGCGCGCCTCGGGCATGCCGCTGCGTTCGGCCTCGGCCACGCAGATGATATTGGCGGTCGCGCCGATGTGCGTGCCGTTGCCGCCGAGGCCGACGCCCAGGGCCAGTGCCCACCACAACGGGGTGACATCAACCCCTTCCAGCCCCAAGGCGGCGACGATCGGGATCATGGTGACGGTGAAGGGAATGTTGTCGACGACCGCGCTCAGAACGGCGGCCACCCACATCAACAGCAGCGCCGTGATCAGCAGCATGCCCGGCTCCTGGGCGATGCGTGCCAGTTGCGTGCCGATGACCTCGAGCAGGCCGGAGGCCTCGACGCCCCCCACCAGCACGAACAGCGCCGCGAAGAACAACAGCACCGTCCACTCCACCTGCGCCATCAGCTTCTCGGGGTGCGGTCGGAGCAATACCAGGGCGAGGGCCAGGCCGATCAGGCTGACGAAGGACGGGTAGTAGTGCAGCTTGTGATGCACGAAGAACAGCAGGATCACCAGCCCCAGCGCGAACAGTACCCGGTACAGCTCGCCATGCTTCTGGATGGCGCGGGACTCGTCCAGGTCGAGTTGGTCGAACTGCAGCGGCTGCATGTGCCGGAGTTCGTGCCGGAACAGCACCAGCAGCAGCAGCACGGTGCCGATCCAGGCCGGCAAGATCAACGGCCCCATGTTGAGCAGGAAGGTCACGAAGTCTATGCCCGCTGCGCTGCCGATCATGATGTTGGGCGGATCGCCCACCAAGGTGGCGGCGCCGCCGACGTTGGAGAGCATCGCCTCGGCGATCAGGTAGGGCGCGGGGTTGAGGCTCAGCAGGCGCGTCACCAGCACGGTGAGCGGGGCGAAGATGATCACCGTGGTGACATTGTCGAGGAACATGCTGAGCACGCTGACGGCGAAGGTCAGGTACAGCAGCAAGAGTTTCGGATTGCCCCGCGACAGCTTTGCCAGCTTGATGCCGAGGTACTCGAAGACGCCGGTGGGACGCAGCATGGCTACCAGCAGCATCATGCCCAGCAGCAGCAGAATGGTGTTGGCGTCGATCGCCTGCAGCGCCGTCTCCTGGGAGTAGAAGCCCAGCCAGCCGCCGACCCCGACCATGACCACGGCACCGGCGATCGCGGCATAGGTGCGGTGGATCCGCTCGCTGAAGATCAACAGATACGCGGCCAGCAGGATCCCGCCGGCCACCCACATGTTCCCGGTCTCGTGCACGCCTTCCATCGGTTCAACCGTATTTCTGCAGGATGCACCTGGCCAGCCCCATGATGCTGACCGAGCCGTAATAGTTGTCGTCCTTGTCGACCACGAACAGGTAGGTGGTGTTGTGGTTCTCCATGACCGCGATGGCCTTGGCCACCGGGGAGTTGGGTGTGACTATGGCCATGTCGGGCAGGACGAACTCGTCGATCGGCAGATTCAGCATCGCCAGGGCCTTTTCCGCCTGGACGCGCAAGGGTTCGAGGTTGTCGCCCAGCAGCCGGGCGTGGTGCACCATGAACTGCGGGATGCAGGTCTCTTTTAGCACATGCCGGATCGATGCCTTGCCACTGATTCGGCCGTGCGCATCGCGGAACGGCACCCCGGGCACGTCGGCATCCGCGCAGGCACGAAACACCTCGCGTACCCGCATCCCCGGCGTCGCAACGGCGGTGGGAACTATGAGTTCGGTCAGGTCCATGGTGAGAGTGCCCTCGGACGGGTGGGGTCAGGCGTGCGCTGCCCGGCGCTGCTCGTTTTCCCGCAGCACCTTGATCTGGAACAGCATGTTGCGCTCCTCTTCCTCCAGCACGGCCTGGATGTAACGGATGGTCGCGCGATAACGCGGAATGATGTTGTAACGCAGCGCGTTGACGCGTTTCTGTGCCTTGCGCTGCTCGTTGATCAGGCGCCCCAGCGCCATGCGGGCTTCGGACAGGCGCGCCAGCGCGACCGCGGCGTCGGCCAAGGCGTTGCGCGCCTGGTCCAGGCTGGCGTCGGTGCCGAGCAGGCCGATCGGCTTGAGCGGCAGGCGCTGGGCATCCACGGCCGGGTACTGCACGCCGAGGGCACGTCGCGGCAGGATGCTCACGCTCAGCGCGGCACCGGTGCCGAGCGCGGTCTGCTGCAGGGTGTGACTGCCCATGCGCATCTGCGCCACGGCCAGCCAACGCCAGGCCTTGCGCATGGTCTCGCGCGTTTCCCTGCGCAGGCTGCGGAAGGCGCCGATGCGCTCGTACACCAGGCGCGTGAGCAGTTCGCGCTTGCGTTCGAGCAGGTCGTGTCCCTCCTCCAGGAGTTGGATCTGCCGCTTCAGCTGCAGCAGATTGTTCTTGGTGGGGGCGATCCGCAGCAGCTTGGCGCTCATCCCGCGGTCTCGGCGTGACGGTGATACTTGGTGATGTCGGATTCGCTCACGCGCGTCAGTGCCTCGGGCGGGAACATGCTGAGCAGTTCCCAGGCGAGATTCAGGGTCTCGATGATGGACCGGTCCTCGTCCTCCGCCTGGCCGACGAAGCGCTGATCGAAGGCGTCGGCGAAGGCGAGGTAGCGGCGGTCGCGCTCGGACAGTTCGTCGGCCCCGATGATGGAGGCGAGGTTGCGGGTCTCCAGCGCGCGGGCGTACAGCGCATACAACTGGGCGGAGACGCGCGGGTGGTCTTCGCGGGTGTCGTCGCGGCCGATCCCGTCCTTCATCAGGCGCGACAGCGAGGGCGAGATGTGCACCGGCGGGTAGATGCCCTGGTTGTGCAGTTCGCGCGACAGTACGATCTGGCCCTCGGTGATATAGCCGGTGAGGTCGGGGATCGGATGGGTGATGTCGTCCGAGGGCATGGACAGCACCGGGACCAGGGTGATGGAGCCGTGGCGGTCCTTGATGCGGCCGGAGCGCTCATAGATTTCCGACAGGTCCGAATACAGGTAGCCCGGGTAACCCTTGCGTGCCGGCACGTCGCCCTTGGCGGTGGCGACCTCGCGCAATGCCTCGGCATAGTTGGTCATGTCGGTCATCACCACCAGCACGTGGCGATCGAGATCGAAGGCGAGGTACTCGGCGGCGGTCAGCGCCACCCGCGGCAGTGCCAGGCGCTCCACCGGCGGGTCGTCCGCCAGGTTGATGAACATGACCACGTTGGCCAGCACGCCGGAATCCGCCAGGTCCTCCTGGAAGAACTGCGCGTCGGCGTAGGACACGCCCATGGCGGCGAATACCACCGAGAAGCTCGATGCCTGGTCCACCAGCTTGGCCTGGCGCACGATCTGTGCCGCCAGACGGTTGTGCGGCAGGCCGGAGGCAGAGAAGATCGGCAGCTTCTGGCCGCGCACCAGGG
>JBFZDU010000028.1:0-2737 GCA_041307205.1 Gammaproteobacteria bacterium
CGGCTCATGGGCCAGCCCGTAGGCAACCGCAAGTCGGCGGTGATCATAACTTCGCCCAAGATCGCGCGCAGCGCTGGGCCATCGGCCTCAAGGAGGTTGGCAGGTTCGTCGAACTTTCATACCCTTGGAGGTGCAAACTCACCGAGGGTTGGAAAAGATGTCCGAGGATCCTGCCACCACTGACTTTAGCTCAGAGGCCCGGCGTTCGCCAGTCGGCCGTGTCTGGCTGGCGAGCGGCGGTGCGCGATGAAGCACCGCACGCGCCTGGAGCGGGCGGAACAGCTCGGGGTCGCGGCGATCCAGTTGGCGCAGGGGCAGCCACTGCGGCAGGTGGCGACGGACCTGGGAATCGCCCGCAGCACCCTGCGGGACTGGTGTGCGGCGGGGCCCGTATCGGGGCTGCCCGCGGAGGTCGCGGCGTGCCTGGCGACCCCGGCGGGGACGCGCTGGCTGCACCAGTTGGTGGTGGTGATGCATCTGATCATCACCTTGCGGGCCGGCGCCGGGGTGCGCCTGGTGTGTGAATTTCTGGAGCTGAGCGGCTTGTCGGCCGTCGTTGGCGCCTCCTACGGCAGTCAGTATGCGCTGACGGTGCAGGTACAGGACGCCGTGGCCCAGCAGGCGCAGGCCCAACGGAGCGTCCTCGCTGCGGCCATGCCGCCGCGGGCGGTGACGGTGTGCGAGGATGAAACCTTTCACCCCGACGTCTGCCTGGTCGCCATCGAGCCGGTGTCGAATTTCATTGTGCTGGAACAGTACGCACCCGATCGCACCGCCGCGACCTGGACGCAGGCGCTGGCAACGGCCGTGGACGGGTTATCGGTCACCGTGATCCAAGGCACCAGCGATGAAGCCACGGCGCTGCGGCGCCACGTCGAGAAAGACCTCGGCGCCCAACATACCGCCGACCTCTTTCATGGTCAGCATGAGGTGTCGAAGGGCACCAGTTTGCACCTGGCCCGCCAGGTCAAACAGGCCGCCGCCGCCGTCGCAGCAGCCCAGCAGTCGGTGGACGCCGCGCGGGCCGCCCGGCGGGCGTATGAGGCGCAGGTCCCCCATCCGCGCGGCCGCCCCCCCGCCTTCACCGCCCGGATTGACGCCGCTGTGACGGACCTGATCCGCGCCGAACGCGCGCAGACCCAGGCCTTGGCGCGGCAAACGCAGGCGCGTGAGCAGATCCGTGAACTGGGCATCCTCTATCATCCGTATGACCTCGCGAACGGACAAGCGCAACCCGTGGCGCGGGTGGCCGCCCGCTTCGCCGACGTGTGGGCGCACCTTGCCCACCTCGCCGAGGCGGCCGACTTACCCACCCGCGCCCGCGAACGTCTCGCCAAGGCGCAGCGCCTGACGGTCCAGTGGCTGGCCACCCTGGCCTTCTTTTGGGGGACCGTCCAGACCCGGGTCGAGGCCCTGGACCTGGGGCCCGACCTCGAGCAGGCGGTCCTGACCCACTTGATTCCCGCCCTCTACGTGGAGCGGGTCGCAGGGCGCCGTACCCATGCCGTGGACCGACAGCAACTCACGGCGCTCAGCGCGCCGTTGCTTGAACCCCTGCGCCAGCCAACGCATCCGCTGCAAGCCGTGGCACCCGCACTCCGCAACCAGATCGAGGCGGTCGCCAGAGACTGTGCCGATCTGTTCCAGCGCAGCAGTTCCTGCGTGGAAGGGCGCAACGGCCATCTGTCGCTGTACCATCACGGCAGTCACCGCCTCAGCGACCGCAAGCTGGCGGCCCTGACGGCGCTGCACAACTTTTATGTCCGTCGCCCCGACGGCACCACCGCCGCCGAACGCTTCTTCGGGCGCGCTCACCCGGCACTGTTTGAGCAGGTGCTGGCGCACGTCGACCTGCCGCCACCCGCGCGCCGAAAACGACCGCGCCCGCTCAAGCAGCCTGCGCTGACGCTGGTGGCGGCGTGACGGGGGTGGGCGGAGATATGATCAAGGCCCGTTTGCCTTTTGGTTTGTCATAGCGATAACGGACGCATAGAAGGCGGTCCCCATACTTCTCCATGTATCGCTTGGTCCCGTTCTGCCCCGGCTTCATCGTTGCCTTGATTTCCATCGATCGTCTCCGTCTTTTTTAGAACCCGGGTAGCCGACTTAGAGGACTGCGTACCCCCATTGGTCCCTTGTTCATCACATGGGTATAGATCATGGTGGTCCTCACGTCGCTGTGGCCGAGCAGTTCTTGCACGGTGCGGATGTCGTAGCCGTCTTCGAGTAGGTGGGTGGCGAAGCTGTGGCGAAGGGTGTGGCAACTGCCGTGCTTGTGGATGCCGGCCTTGAGGATGGCCTGTTTGACGGCCTTCTGCACCGCGCTCTCGCCGATATGGTGGCGGCGGATCTTGCCCGGCGGGTTGGAGCGGGGATCGACCGCGGTGTTGTTGGCGGGAAAGAGGTATTGCCAGCCCCAGGCCTTTGGGGCGTTGGGGTACTTACGTTCCAGCGCGTATGGGAGGTAGACCTCGCCCAGCCCGGCGGCGAGGTCATGTTTATGGAGTTGGCGCGCCCGCTCCATCCGGTCGCGGATGGGCTGGACCAGGGCGGGCGGGAGGAGGGTGACGCGGTCCTTGGCCCCTTTGCCGTCGTGGACGACGATCTGGTTGCGTTCGAATTCGATGTCCTGGATGCGCAGCCGTAAGCATTCCAGCAGACGGAGGCCCGCGCCGTAGAGCAGGGCGCAGACGAGTTTTTGTACGCCTTCGAGATGGGCGAAGAGCCTTTCGATTTC
>JBFZDU010000029.1:0-2509 GCA_041307205.1 Gammaproteobacteria bacterium
TAACCGCTGGCCCGATGATTTTTGGGCCAGCGACCCGGTCAAGGGGGGCGGCAATGTCCTGAGCCAGGGCGTCCATTCCTGTGACGTCCTGCGCTTCATGGCCGGCGCCGACCCGGTCGAGGTCTATGCCGCCGGCGCCAACTACTATACAGGGACGGGCGTGATTGACAACCTGGCGGCCACGTTCCGCTTCGCCAACGGCGCTGCGGGGAGTTGGGTTCAAGGTGATTGCCGGATCGCGCCGCTGACCAGCAAGTTCTTCCTCGAACTGTTCGCGGAGAACCGCTCCATTACCCTGAACGACCGGCTGTGTACTCTGACGTACAACGAGGCTGGCCAGGACCCCCTGGTGTTTCGGGGCGCCGAGTCCGGCTTCGTCGAGGAGAACCGCGTCTTCGTGGACTGCCTGTTGCACGACAGGCAGCCGCCGATCAACCACGTGGATGGTCTGATGGCGACCCTGATGGTCTTGCAGGCCTTCGCGAGCCTGAAGTCGGGCAAGCCCGAACCCGTAGCATCTTTGATCAACCGTTGAGCCTCAATGATTGAACCAATGCCGCTAAAGATCGAGATCGCGCCGTGGCTCGACGACCGGCGCTTTGCCTATTCGATCACCTACGACGAGGGGCTGGTCGAGATCCTGGGGTTCGCCTGGCGTTTACAGCGCGACTTCGGAATCCCCGGCCACATCAACGCGTTCGGGAGCCGGCTGGGCCGGCTGGAAGGCGACTCGTCGGCCGGCTTCCTGCAATCGCTGTGGAACCTGCGCAAATACGCCGAGGCGGGACAACTGCGCGACCTGCACGCCGAGGACTGGTCGCTAGGCTGCCAGTATGGCGGGGAATGGGTCACAGCCCAGGATGCGGCCGCCCTCGCTGCCGATAGGCAGGAGCTAGAGGATTGCCTGGGCTGCGAGGTGATCTCGCTGGCGTTTGCCGACGGCACGACCTGGCAGGCCAACGCCGCCGCGGCGCGGGCGGCGGGCTATCGCTGGCTCATGCCCTTGTACGATGACCTGAACCCGGCCGGCCTGGCCGATGACGTCATCAGGCGTTCCCCGCTGTATCATCGCGGCCCTGCACCGAGCCGCCTTGCCAACGACCCTTACCGCCTCCTGGCGCGCGCAGCCGACACGCGCGGCTGGCAGGTGGATGTGGTGCGCCTGGTGGACCGCTATCCCGTTGATCCCGCCCGCGATTGCACCCCGGCTGAACTCGAACGCCGCTTCCGGGCGGTCCGGGAGATCGGCGCAGGGATGGTCTGGCTGGCCAACCCTGAAACGGTGGCTGCGTATCGCGCCGGCCGCGCAGCGACACGGCTGGAGCCGGAGATAGCCGGATGCACCGAGGCTGCCTGGGCGGTGCGCACGGCAGCCCCCACAGTGCTCACCTTCCTGGTAACGCTTGATCCGTGGTGGCGGGCGCCGCGCGCCTCTGTCGGGACGGACGCGGTTGATTTGCAGCCTGCGGGAGAGCCGGGCCGGTGGCGCTTTAGCGCCCAGGTCAGCACAGGCCAACGACTGCGGGTCGTGGGGGAGGCCGCGTGAACGTCGAAATCTGCCGCTGGAAAGGCGGGCGCACGTTCGCCTATAGCATCACCTATGACGAAGGTTTCGAGGACCTGCTGGCGCACGCCCTGCCTGTACACCGCCGCTACGGCATCCCCGGCCACCTGGTGATGGTCGCGGGCCAGTTGGGCCAGGTGCGCCGGGTGCCTTCGAGCACTTACGACGGCATCTATCGCCACCTGGGCGGTCCCCAACTGCGCGAGCTGATGCACGAAGGCTGGAGCGTCGGCGACCACAGCCTGACGCACGGCGATCTGAACGGCGATCCCTACGGCGAGGTGGTAACCTCTAAGCGCATCCTGGAAGAGGCCATCGGGCAGCCGGTGAACCTGTTCCATCTGCCCGGCGCCGATTTCAGCTACGCGCCCGCGGCGCGTCACATTGACCGTATGGGCTTCCTGGCCGTCTTTTTCTGCGACGATCGCGTCAACGACCCGGATCCCGACCTGATGGGGCTGGGGCGCTGTCTGGTTTACGACCGCGAAGGCCAGCCCTGGTACACGCTCTACGATCCCTTCCCGCGGGTCTACGATCCTTACCACCGTTTGCATGAAGCGCGGGCGTGCGGCGGCTGGCTGGTGGACGTGACCCACCTGGTCGCGCCCGATCCACCCGCCCCCTGGAAGGATGCCACCCCTGCGCTGTTGGATGCGCGTTTCGACTGCCTGCGCCGGGTTGGCGCGGGCGACGAATGGGCCGCGGAGCCGGAGGAGATCGTGGACTACATCTTGATGCGCCGCGCCACGACCCTGGAGCCTTTGACCGGGGCATTCCGTGTTCACCTGGGACGGACGCCGGCGTCCGTCAAACACCGTGAGATCAGCGTGGCGATCAGCGAGATCGGCTTTGCCGGCCTGCCGCGGGTCTGGCTCGATGGCGCACCGCAGCCGGTCGCTCCCGGCGCACCGGGGATCGCCATCTGCACCTTTTGCCCGTGCGATG
>JBFZDU010000030.1:0-7279 GCA_041307205.1 Gammaproteobacteria bacterium
CGAAACCTGAGGGACAGTTATGAAAGCCGTACAAATGGCCACCATCGGCGGCCCGGACGTCCTGGTCTATGGCGATGTGCCAGAGCCGGACCTTTGCACCGCCACCCAGATCAAGGTGCGACTGGCCGCGGCCGGGGTCAATCCCATAGACACCAAGATCCGCCAACGCGGCCTGTTCTACGGCGCCATGCCGCCGGCGATCCTCGGCTGTGACGGGGCCGGCACAGTGGTGGAGATCGGTGCCGAGGTGCGGCGCTTCGCGGTCGGCGATCGGGTGTGGTTCTGTCACGGCGGCCTCGGCCGCGAGCCGGGAAACTACGCCGAGTTAAGGGTGCTGGAGGAGTCCCAGGCCGAGTTCGCCCCGACCCAGGTCGAGGCGATCCACGCCGCGGCCGGACCGCTGGCCCTGATCACGGCCTGGGAGGCGCTGTACGACCGCGGCCACCTGCAGGAAGGTCAGACCGTGCTGGTGCACGCCGGCGCCGGCGGGGTCGGCCACCTGGCGATCCAGCTCGCCCGGCTGCGCGGCGCCCGCGTCATCGCGACGGCGAGCACCCACGACAAGGCCGAGCTGGCCCGTTCGCTCGGGGCCGACGCGACCATCGACTACCGCACCGAGGACTTGGTCGCGGCCGTCAACGACTGGACCCAGGGGCGCGGCGTCGATCTCGCGCTGGACACGGTCGGCGGTGCGGTGTTCCGTGCCTCGATCCCGGCAGTGGCGCACTACGGCACCCTGGTCACACTGCTGGACCCGGGTCCTGACCTGGACCTCGGCGAGGCGCGGATGCGCAACCTGAGCCTGGCCTTCACCCTGATGCTCACGCCCATGTTGCGCGACCTGCCCGGGCCGCGGCAGCACCAGGGCGAGATCCTGCGGGTGTGTGCCGACTGGATGGACAAGGGCGAGTTGCGCGTCGTGGTCGGCGACAGCCTACCCCTCGCCCAAGCGGCCGAGGCGCACCGCCGCATCGGCGCAGGTCATACCAGCGGCAAGATCGTCCTGGTGCCTTGAACAGGGGGGACGATGCCGACCCGGGTCTGCATCCTCTCCGACACGCATGGCGCGCTCGATCCACGTATCGCCGCTCTGGCCGCCCGCTGCGACTTGGTGGTGCACGGCGGCGACGTGGGCAATGCCGCTGTCCTGCACCTGCTGCGCGGCGAGCGCGATGCCCTGGTCGCAGTGCGCGGCAACAACGACCTCCCGACCAAATGGCCCGCCGCCGATGTGGCGGTGCTGGGGGCGCTCCCGGAACAGGCCGAACTCGCCTTGCCGGGCGGGCGCCTAGTGATCGAGCACGGCCACCAGGTCAACCCCGCCGCCCGCCGGCATGCCCTGCTGCGGCAGCGTCACCCCGCCGCGCGCGCGGTGGTCTATGGCCACAGCCACCGCCTGGTCTGTGACCTCGTCGCCGCCCCCTGGGTACTCAATCCCGGTGCCGCCGGGCGCAGCCGTACTTTCGGTGGTCCATCCTGCCTGCTGTTGCACGCCGGCCCGCGGGTCTGGCGGGTCGAACCGCGGCGCTTCGCGCCGCCCTGAACTGCTCCGGAGAGGCGCCGCGGCACTTCAGTCGCCGAGCAACAGCGACTGGTAAACGGCTACCGAGGTGAAGAAAAAGTTGTACAAAAAGTGCAGCGCCAGGCTCGGCCAGAAGCTGCGCGTGGTCGCAATCAGCCACAGGCTGCACGTGCCCAGTACCAGCAGGGGCAGCAGGGCGAGGCCGCCGCGACCGTGGCTCAATGCAAACACGACAGTCGCCAACAAGCCCAGCGACCACCACCAGGACCGGCTTTGCATACCCCTGGCAAGGTACATCGGCCCACGGTAAATCGCCTCTTCCATGACGGGGGCGAACAGCAGCGCGGTTGCGAGCAGGTGCGGGTCCTTTAGCAGTAAGCCCGACCTGTATTGCAGCCATTCGAGTACCCGAGCCTGGGCCGAAAACACCTGCGCGAGTGGCGGCAGGTCGAACGCCCGGTCAACGCCCATGAGCGACGGGCACAGATACGGGCACAGCGGAGTTCCGGCGGCCAGAACCGCCAAATAGTTCTTCAGGGCGCAGCTGAGTAACACCAGCGACAGCGCGGTTAGAATACGCAACCAGCTGGCGCGACTATAGACAACGGACATGAGCGCAACGCAGGCGGCATCGGGCGGTCCAGGATAACCCCATGCACAGCCATGTCCTAACCAGTCGGCAGGCCCGCGTACTCGATCCGTGCGCACTGCGGCCCGGCATGGCGCCAGGCAGAGGGCCCAAGCGGTGATCTTCGATAGAGACAGGATCGCCCGGGCCGGCCTGCTGGCGGGTCCAGCGATCGCAGCGGTGGTCTTTTTCATCCTGCCGGCCGGGTCGGCAGCGGATGCCGCCGGGCTGGATTTCGCCGGGCGTGCGACGGCCGCCATTGCCGCCTGGATGGCGACCTGGTGGCTCACCGAGGCAGTCCCGCTGGCCGCAACGGCGCTGCTGCCCATCGTCCTGTTCCCGCTGACCGGCGCCCAGGGCATTGCGGAGACCGCCGCGCCCTACGCCAGCCCGCTGATCTTCCTGTTCATGGGCGGGTTCATCATTGGCCTGGCGGTACAGCGCTTCGGCCTGCACCGGCGGGTGGCCCTGCACATCCTGTTGCGGGTCGGTACCAGTCCGCGCCGGTTGATCGCCGGCTTCATGCTGGTGTCGGCGCTGTTCAGCATGTGGATCTCCAATACCGCTACGGCGATCATGATGTTGCCGATCGGTGCCAGTATCCTGGCGATGCTCGCCGAGCAGCAGAACCAGGAGCCGGCCACGGGACCGGTTTGTTCACCCGCCGAGCTGGACGCATTTGCCACGGCCCTGGTGCTCGGCATCGCCTACGCCTGCTCGATCGGCGGCATCGGGACCCTGATCGGAACGCCACCGAACCTCGTGCTCGCGGCCTTTTTACAGCGTCACTATGGAATCGAAGTGACCATGGCGCGGTGGCTGACGATCGGAATCCCACTGGTGGCGATCCTGCTGCCCACGACCTGGTGGTATCTCACCTGCGTGGCGTTCAAAGTACCGGCGACCGAGCTGCCCTGCGGTCGCGAGGTCATCGCGGCGGAGCTGTGCAAGCTGGGGCCCATGAGCCACGGCGAGCGGATTGCGCTGAGCGTGTTCTCGCTGACCGCCGCCGCCTGGATATTGCGTCCGCAACTCGTTGCCTGGACGGGCCTGAGTGGGCTGAGTGACCCCGTGATCGGGATGCTCGGGGCACTTGCCTTGTTCGTGCTGCCGGGCGGCGGTCCGGCACGGGGCTTCGCCATGGATTGGACCACCGCAAAGCGCCTGCCGTGGGACGTGCTGATCCTGTTCGGCGGTGGATTGAGCCTGGCCAGCGCGATCGCGGCCAATGGCGTCGACGCCTACATCGGGACGGGGTTCGCGGGGCTGTCCGGGGCGCCGACGCTGGTCATCGTCCTGGTCGTCACGCTGGCGGTCATACTGCTCACCGAGATCACGAGCAACACCGCAGTCACCACCACGCTGATGCCGGTCCTGGCCGCGACCGCCCTGGCGACCGGTGCGCCACCGGGGATGTTACTGACCGCCGCGGCGATGGCTGCCAGCTGCGCCTTCATGTTGCCCGTCGCCACGCCACCCAATGCCATCGTTTATGCCTCAGGTTACGTGACCGTTGCGCAGATGGCGCGCGCTGGCCTATGGCTGAACGTCGCCAGCGCGCTGCTGATAACCGCCTTGGTCTATCTCGGTGTGACCTTGATCATTGCGCCATAGGCTTCGGGTGGTGCAGCCGGCCGCCTGGCCTGGGCGTCGCAGGGCGTGGCGCGGCACCCAGGCCGGGCGGCCGGACTGCCGGGCCTACTCTACCAGTCCGTCCCACACGTCGGGCACGGCGCCCTTGGGCAGCTTCGAATGGCAGGCGCCACAGGAGGAGATCACGGCATTGATGGCATCGCGCATGCGTGCCTTGTTGCTGTCGCGCATGTAGCGCTCGGCGGCCCGCGGCAAGCGGTGGATGGCGTTATGGCTCTGTTCAGCCAATTCCTCGAAGTGCGCCTCGTCCAATTTCTCGGCCGCGCCCGAGTCGCGCATATAGGTGAAGGCTTCGGCGGCATGCCATTCCATGGGGCCGACCATGCCGAAGGTGCGCTCCAGTGCGATGGCGTGCCGCACCATGTTGTCGGAGTACCTTATCTTGTTATCCATGAGCCAACGCATGGCGGCGACATGCGTCCGCATCAGAGTGACCACCTGGGCCACATACTCATCTTTGACTTTCGCGCCCGGTTCCGCAGCCGCGGCCGCGGGGGTGCCTGCCAAGGCGCCCAGGGAAAGCCCCACCAGGAAGAATTTGACCAATCGCGTTTCGTGCATGTTCTTACCTTCTCAAGGAAATACCGATTCGTTTCAGGCAACCGACCGGGTCGTCCGGTTGGCCGGCGATGATAACCTGCATACCAGCTGCGCAGGGTGGCCAAGCCGCCATAGTTTAGCGGCTCAAACCGCGGCAAGTCCGCTCAGGCGCTGACCGCATCGGCGAGATGCCGGTCGTAACGTTCCATCAGATAACACAGGCAATCCTGGCGGATCACGCTCGCGTCGCGGGTGAGCATCGAGGGCATAAAGGCGCAGCGCGTGCGCACCTCGCCGGCGGTCACTGCGAAATAGCGCAGACCCACCTCGCGATCGGTCTCGTCGCGCACCTCCAGCGGCAGGCTTGCCCCGGCCGGGACGCGGGCGAACAGGGTGCCTGCGGGCAGCTCGCGGAAATTCAGCAGATCCAGGTCGTCGAGCAAGTCCAGGTCCCGGCCCGGGGTGCCGAAGCCGAAGCTTACGCCCGGTGGTACCTTGACCGTCGCGACGCTGTGATACAGGTCGATGTCCTGGGGTGGCAAGGGGTGCTGCGGGTGCTCTGAGAGGCGCAGACAGGCCTCCAGGTAGGCACGGGCGTGCGCGGTGCCCTGTGCCTGCCCGACCTTGCCGCATTCGAGGGTGACCGCGGGAGACAGCCGGCTCATGGCCATCGCGGCGACGCCGCGGGGGCGCACAAAATAGACCACGGTGCGGCCGAACAAGGCCGCCAGGTGCAGGGCGGCGTGGTCGAGCACGTTGATGCAGGCATAGTGCGGGTTCAGGCCGGTGTTGTTGTGCAGGTCGACGCTGGCGAACACGCCGCGCGCCGCCATCCGCGCCACCACCTCGGCCATGAGCGCGTGTTCGGGCGTGCCCGCGCCCTCGCTTCCCGGCCACACACGGTTGTAGTCCGGCTGCCCCGGCAGGTGCCGCAAGCCCTGGGCGGCCGCCGCGGTATTGGCGATGAACAGGCTCAACGTCCGCGGCAGGGTCAGCGGTCCACCACCTGGCGCGTACTCGTGCAACAGGGCACGCACGGCCTCCCAGCCGGTGGGCTCGTTGCCGTGGATCAGCGCGGCAACGAACAGCGCCGGGTCGCGCCGGCCCGGCAGGTGGATCAGGGTCGGTCCGCCCAGGGTCTCATGCAGTTGCTCCGGCGCCAGCTCCAGCAGGCCGGGGGGCAAGTGTTCGAGTTCGCGTAAGCGCAAGTTCATGACTCCCATTCGTGCACCGGCCGGTCGCTCTGCTGGCCCTGGCGGTAGGCCTGCACCAAGCCCGCGAAGTCGGCGCCGTGGCGCGCCACCCAGGTCCGCTGCCAGGCCGCACCGGTACGGCCACTGGCGATGCGAGCCTGCACCAGGTTCAACCAACGGTTGGATTCGTCAGCCGTCACGCCAAGCCGTTCCAGGCCTTGCCGGGCCAGGGGCAGCAGCTGCTGCAGGCACAGTTGGTCCAGCGGGCCGACGCGGCCGTCCCAGCGCGCCGGGCCCGTCAATCCGGCGCGGGCCGCGGCGTAAAAATTGGATCGGGCCGCGGCGAAGGGCAGCAGTTCCTCCGGTGGCGTCGGCCGGGCCAGCAGGGCCGCCATCGCGCCGAAGTAGAAGGCCGCGTTGGCCACCAGGTCGCGCGGACTGGGTCCGGACGGCGCCACCCGGTGCTCGATGCGGATATGCGGCCGGCCGTCGGCATCGAAGCCGATCAACGGCCGGTTCCAGCGCCAGATGGTGCCGTTGTGCAGCCGCAGGTGCGCCAGTTGCTCCAGCGGGGTGTCGAGCAAGGTCGGCAGCAACACCGGGTAACGGCTGCGGTTGGCCTCGAAGCACTCCAGGATCGAGTCCTGCGCGTAACGGATCCCGAACGTCACCCGCTTGGAGTAGTCCGATCCGCCCACTGCCACCGCCTGTTCGAACAGCGGGATGCGGGTCTCCGCCCACAGGTCATGTCCGAACAGATAGGGCGAATTGGCGGCCAGTGCGACCATGGGGGCCGACAGCATCTTGGCGCAGTTGAAGGCACGCGCGGCCTGACCCGCATCCACCTTGAGGTGGATCTGGAACGAGGTGGTCGCCGCCTCCAGCATCACGTCCCGGTGCTCCAGCTGCAGGTGGTCGTGGCCGTGGATATCCAGCCGCAGCGGCGCCCCGCCGCGCAGGCGGAACACCTGTTCGTTGAGCGCCCGGTAACGCTGCAACGACGACATGTTGGCCAAGCTGAGGTCATCCTGACTGACGGTGGGCAGGATACCGATCATCAGCATGCGGGCGCTGTGGCGCGCCGCTTCAAGCTCGCAGGCGCGCCACAAGGCCGCCAGTTCGCGGTGCATGGCGGCGAACGCGCCCGGGCCGAGCGGCGTAGGCGGCGTGTTCAGTTCGACGTTGAAGGTAGAGAGTTCGGGCACCACCAGCGGATGCCCCAAGCCCTGCAGAAAGGCCTCATTGATCGGGGCCGGGTGGCCCTGCGGGCCGATCAGCCAGGCCTCCAGTTCGAAGCCGCCGACCGGCTGGTCGCTGCGCAATCCGCCGGCCTCGAGCCAAGTGCTGAGCAAGACGGTTTCGCGGTCCAGCCGGTGCTGAAACTCGGCAAAGTCCGCCGCGGTGAAACGGCTGTCTGCGATCTCCTGGCCCATGCCAGCCAGATTAGCCGGATCGCCCCGCCAATGTCTCGTCCAGTTCCGCCAGCCGGGCCGGCGTGCCGACGTCGACCCAGCGGCCCGGGTGGTGCGCGCCGCTTACCGAGCCACGCGGCATGGCGGCGCGCAGCAGCGGCCCCAGTGGAAACGCCCCAGGTTGGCAGTCGGCGAACAGCCGCGGGTGATAGATGCCGATGCCGCTGAAGGTCAGGCGCGGCTGCCCCGCGGCGCTGACGCGGTCACCGGCCAGGTGGAAGTCGCCGCCGGGGTGATGGGCCGGATTGTC
The DNA here is from genome assembly GCA_041307205.1 of Gammaproteobacteria bacterium. Classification (GTDB taxonomy): domain Bacteria; phylum Pseudomonadota; class Gammaproteobacteria; order Chromatiales; family Chromatiaceae; genus JARRQB01. Next base: position 7,259 of record JBFZDU010000030.1, read on the forward strand.
AACGAGCACCAAGTGCGCCAA
>JBFZDU010000031.1:0-4222 GCA_041307205.1 Gammaproteobacteria bacterium
GAGGAACGAGGAACGAGGAACGAGGAACGAGGAACGAGGAACGAGGAACGAGGAACGAGGAACGAGGAACGAGGAACGTCAAAATGGTCGCAGCCCCGCAACCCCTGTCAAGCCCAAATCCAAATTAAATCGCGGCGCCAGCCGCACAAGACCCCTCGCTCCTCAGCCCTCGCTCCTCGGTCCTTTCTGTAGGGGCACCAGCCGCACAAAACCCCTCCATCCTCGGCCCTCGCGACTCGGCCCTTTCTTCAATACACGCATCACATAAACTGCAACCATGCGGCTCATCGACACCCACTGCCACCTGGACGTTTCCGAGTTCGATGCCGATCGCGCGGCGGTGGTCGCCCGGGCCCATGCCGCCGGGGTCAGCGACTTTGTCGTTCCGGGCATCTACCGCGACCAGTGGCCGGCACTGCTCGCCTTCTGCCGCGGCGGGCCGGGCCGACATCCGGCGCTGGGTTTACACCCTGTCTATCTGGATCGGCACAGCAATGCCGACTTGGCGGAGTTGCCGCGCTGGGTTGAACGGGAGCGGCCAGTGGCTATCGGCGAGATCGGCCTGGATTTCTATGTGCCCAATCTCGACCGGACCCGCCAGCAGACTGTGTTCGAACGGCAATTGGCCGTGGCGCGGGCGTTCGGTCTGCCGGTACTGCTGCATGTGCGCAAGGCCCACGATGCGATGCTGCAGACGCTGCGCCGTGTCGGCAGCGCTGGCGGTATCTGTCATGCCTTCAATGGCAGCTTGCAGCAGGCGCGCCAGTACATCGAACTAGGCTTCAAGCTCGGCTTCGGCGGCATGTTGACCTACGAACGCTCGACCAAGCTGCGCGCGCTCGCCCGGGACCTGCCGCTGAACGCCATAGTGCTGGAGACCGATGCGCCGGATCTGACCGTGGCCTCGCACCGCTTTGCGCGCAACAGCCCAGAATACCTGCCCGAGGTCCTGCAGGCGCTGGCGCATGTTCGGCATGCCGATCCGCTGGAAGTCGCCACGCTTACGACGGCCACCGCGCGCGCGCTGCTGCGCCTGCCGGCCGACTGACCCCGTTCAGGCGCCTTCGCGCTCCTGCGCCGCCAGATAATAAGCGGCCAGCGCCAAGTCTTCCGGTCGGGTGATCTTGAGGTTGTCGGGGTGGCCCTCGACCAGCAGCGGGGCATGACCGGCCTGTTCCATGGCGCTGGCATCGTCGGTGACCGCGTTGCCCGCGGCGAGCGCCTTACGCAGCGCATCGCGCAAATTGCCCAGTCGGAACATCTGCGGCGTATAGGCGTGCCATAGACCGCTGCGCTCGACCGTCGCGGCGATCCGCCCATCGGGTCGGACGCGTTTCATCGTGTCCCGCACCGGGATACCGAGCAGGCCGCCAACCCTGTCGTCCCGCACCGCAGCGATGAGGCGACTGATGTCACTGCGCCGTATGCACGGCCGCGCGGCATCATGGACCAGCACCCAGTCTGCAACGTCGGCCCGCCCTGCCAGGGCGTCGAGGGCGTTGAGCACCGAGTCACAGCGCTCGGCACCGCCCTGCACCCGCACCAGGTCCGGATGGTCGGCGAACTCGGTATCCGGCCACCAGGCGTCATCCGGACCCAGGGCAATATAGACCCCGTCCAGTTGCGGGTGCAGCAGGAGGCGTTCCACGGCGTGATCAATCACCGGCCGACCGCGCAACGGCAGGTACTGCTTGGGCACAGCGGCACCCATGCGCCGCCCCACCCCGGCCGCCGGGATGACGCCCCAGCACCGCCCCTCAATCACCCGCTGGCGCCGCCTGCGCCGGAATCACCTGAAAAAAGGTCTCGCCGTCACGAATCATGCCGAGTTCGTCCCGAGCCAGCGCTTCCACTGCCTCCAGACCCTCGCGCAGATCCTCCACATCGGCACGCAGCGCGGCATTGCGGTCGCGCAGCAACAACAGCTCGGCCTGCTGGGCCGCGATCTGCTGCTCCAGCTGCCGTACCTCCGCCACGCTGCCTTGGCCTACCCACAAGCGATACTGCAGCGCGACGAAGCCAATCAGCAGGGCCGCCAGCACCAGGCGCAGCTTCCAGTCCATGTGGCGGCTCTGCCCTGCGGTCAGATACCGACCGGAAAGGCCGCCTTGCCCGCGTACACGGCTTCGTCGCCGAGTTGTTCCTCGATGCGCATCAACTGGTTGTATTTGGCGATGCGGTCGGAACGCGACAGCGAGCCAGTCTTGATCTGACCGGCATTGGCCGCGACCACCAAGTCGGCAATGGTCGTGTCCTCGGTCTCCCCCGAGCGGTGTGAAACGACCGCGCTGTAGCCCGCGTCGTGTGCCATGCGAATGGCTTCCAGCGTCTCGGTGAGGGTGCCTATCTGGTTGAACTTGATCAGTATAGAGTTGGCGATACCCCTGGCGATGCCTTCGGCGAGGATCTTGGGATTGGTCACGAACAGGTCGTCGCCCACCAGCTGGATGCGCTTGCCGAGTTTGTCGGTCAGCAACTTCCAGCCATCCCAGTCGCCCTCATCCATGGCATCCTCGATCGAGATGATCGGGTACTGATCCACCCAGCTCGCCAGCAGGTCGACGAAACCCGCCGCGTCATAGGCCTTGTTCTCGGAGGCGAGGACATACTTGCCTTCCTTGTAGAACTCCGAACTGGCCACATCCAGGCCCAGGTAGATGTCCTTGCCCGCGGTGTACCCGGCCTTGGCGATCGCCTCGAGGATTACGTCGATCGCTTCCCGGTTAGACCGCAGGTCAGGCGCAAAACCGCCTTCGTCACCGACGGCGGTGTTCATTCCCTTGCCCTTGAGCACCGCCTTGAGGGCATGAAATACCTCCGCACCGTAACGCACCGCCTCGCGGATGGACCCCGCGCCGACCGGCAGGATCATGAATTCCTGCAGGTCCACGCTGTTGTCCGCATGCGCGCCGCCGTTGACGATGTTCATCATGGGCACCGGCATACGGTAGCTGCCCGAGCCCAGGTACTGGTACAGGGGCAACGCTTTTTCCTGCGCGGCGGCATGGGCGGCCGCCAGCGACACCGACAATATGGCATTGGCGCCCAGGCGCGATTTGTTCTCGGTGCCGTCCAGTTCGATCATGAGCCGGTCGAGGCCGGCCTGGTCCGAAACCTCGCGCCCGATCACCGCCTTGCAAAGCTCCACGTTGACATTCCGCACCGCGGTCCGCACCCCTTTGCCCAGGTAGCGCGCCTTGTCGCCGTCACGCAGTTCCAGTGCCTCGCGCGACCCGGTGGAGGCACCGGACGGCGCCACGGCCCGGCCGATCGCGCCATCGGCAGTGATCACATCTGCTTCGATGGTCGGATTCCCGCGCGAATCCAGGATCTCGCGCGCACGCACATTGACGATTTCGGACATCTCTACTCCTGATGTATCGATTGATTCGGGTTGCCCGCGGCCGCACCAGCGGTTCGGGCACGCAGGTGCTGTCGGCCGCCGGCATTACAGCGTCTGCTCGATAAAACCCCGAGCTTTGACGGTGCGGTCGATCTCCAGCAGCACCTCGAGTAACTCGCGCAGGCGCCCCAGCGGCCAGGAATTGGGGCCGTCGGACAAGGCGTGCTCAGGGTCCGGGTGCGTCTCCATGAACAGGCCGGCGATGCCGGCCGCCACCGCGGCTCGCGCCAGGACCGGGACATGCTCCCGCTGGCCGCCCGAGCTGCTGCCGAGGCCGCCCGGCTGCTGCACTGAGTGCGTGGCGTCGAACACGACCGGGCAGCCGGTGGCGCGCATCACCGCCAGGCCACGCATGTCGGACACCAGGGTGTTGTAGCCGAACGAGACGCCGCGCTCGCACACCATGATCTGGTCGTTGCCGGTGGCGCGGGCCTTGTCCACCACGTTTTGCATATCCCAGGGCGCGAGGAACTGTCCCTTCTTGATGTTGACTGGCCGGCCCTGGCGCGCCACTTTCTGAATGAAGTTGGTCTGGCGGCACAGAAAGGCCGGGGTCTGCAGCACGTCGACCACCGCCGCGACTTCGTCGAGCGGGGTGTCCTCGTGCACATCGGTCAACACCGGCACTCCCAGGTCGTTCTTGACCCGCTCCAGTATCCGCAGTCCCTCCTCCAGGCCCGGGCCGCGCGGGCTCGCGTACGAGGAGCGATTCGCCTTGTCGAATGAAGACTTGTAGATAAAGGGCATGCCCAAGGCCCCGGTGAGCTCCTTGAGCGCGCCCGCGACGTCCAGGGCGGATTGTTCACTCTCTATGACGCA
>JBFZDU010000032.1:0-6284 GCA_041307205.1 Gammaproteobacteria bacterium
CGTCCAGTCTGGAGCTAAGCGATGGCAACCCGGAGGGGCTGTAGCAGCCTGGCGCCGAACCGGGCGCGGGCTGATGTCACGCCGCCAGTGACACACCGGCCGCCTGCAGCCGCTCGACAAAGGGCGACGCCCGGTGGCAGGTCAATATGAGGCGATCCATCGCGCGGGTCATTGCCACGTAAGCAAGTCTGACCTCTGCAGTCTCATCCTCCCGCGCATAGGGCAAGTATCCGAGCCCCGGAATCGCGACGACGGGATACTCCAGGCCCTTGCTGGAGTGAAAGGTCACGACCTTCACGCTATCCGGATCGGCGGCGGCTGCCCTGGCATCACCCTGATGGTTGAGCCAGGCCACGGGAATGCCGGCAGCACGCAGTTGTTGAACCAGCTTTTCCCCCATGAAGGCCGTACGGTACACCACGGCCATATCACCCCAAGCGATGCCGTCGGCATTGAGTGCGAGGAAGCGCTGCGTGATATAGGCCGCTTCCTGGGCAAAACCCGGCCGGCGCACCAATTCCGGTGCTGGGCCATGCCGTTCGGCACTCTCCGGGAGAATCAGGGGGATGCCGTCCTCGTCGGCATCCTCGGGCGTCAACACGTCCTTGGCAAACGCGTAAGCGACCCTCAAGACCTCCGCCGTGTTGCGGTAGTTCAACCGCAGAATGGTGGTTCGCCCTTGGGCCTGGACGCCGACGCTTTTGAACCTGAACTTGCGGCGGCCACCCCCATAGATCGACTGGGCGTCGTCATACAGCAGCAGCAATGAATTGGTATCCGGGTCCAGCATCTGAACCACCAGCTTCAACCATTCCGGCCGGAAGTCGTGACCTTCGTCGATCAGCACCGCGCCGTACTGCGCTGCCGGTACCTGACCCTTATCGACGGCGTGAATCAGGCGCTCCACCAATTGTTCCGCGTACACGGCGCTGTCGTGAGTGACCGGCAGCGGCACGTGGTACTGCACGAGCTGGCTCCGGCACCAGGCGTGGAAGTTGCGAACGTTCACTTGGTCGGCGACCCCCCTCTCGACCAGCATCTGCTGCAGTCGTGCCGCCAGGGTCTTGTTGTAGCACAGCGCCAGAACGGGCTTGTGCAGCGCCTTGGCCAGGTGCAGGCAGCGATAGCCGAGGATCATGGTCTTACCCGAGCCGGCGACGCCGTGGATCACCCGATGGCCATCGCCCAGGCTGCGCGCCAACTGTTCCTGTTGCAGGTCCATGAGGCGGACTATGTCCGGTATGGCCTCTTCGAACAGCCCCGCCTGCCGCGGTTCCGCGATGCGGATTTCCGGGAAGATGTGCCAGCGCACCCGCTCAATCTGGGGAACCGTCAACGCACTCTCGAACACCCAGGGATACATGTCCCAGAGCCGCTTCTGGAAGGCCTCTGGTTCGACGTCCTCGTACATTTCGTCGCGGCAGATGACCCGATGCGGGGGCAGCACTTCGCCCAGGTCCGTGGCGCTGAACTGCTGGCGGGTGATGTTGGCGAGAACCACGCCGTAACCCCAGGGGCAGAGCAGTTTGCCACGATAACGTTCCCGGTGTTCGGTCCGCAGCGCCGGATCCCGCTGCAGCAGGTTGACGACCTCGTGGGCGTATTGACGGGCCTGCTCCAATGGATTCGCGACGTTCTTGATCCCGGTCGATGTCAGGATGGTCGCCTGGGTCCGGCTCATCGCACGGATGGTGTCAATGCGCCAGTCTTTGACTTCGAGGATTAACAGGCCGCGGCGCGGATGGATGACGATGAAATCGGGGTGCAGGTTGCGGTTACCGATGGGAACGTCGTACCAGAGGAGGTAATCGTCCTCGAGTTTCGTCTCCAGGCGCTCACCGAAGCGCCGCTCGCCGCTGCTCATGCGCGGTTTGCAACTGTTCAGCGATGGGATCAGCGTTGCCACCTGGCCATCTCCTCGCCATCGGCGTCCTTGTGCATCTTGCGACCCTCCGTCACCAGAACAATGCCTTAGCGCAGCGCCAACCCGGCAATCAGCCGCACGACTGCCTCGTCGTTCTGCGTGCGACCCCGGCTCAGCTAATTCTGTATCTTGGCGGCATCAGATGCGCGTGGTATTTGCAGATCGCTTCGCTCTGCATGGCGAAGTTCCTGTCGCGTCTCGCCAACATAGACGCACGAATTCGCCGGCTAGCCCGCGGCCTGCCCGCGCGCCCGGGGAAGACGGCTGCCGAACCCCGTCGAGCGGACCACATGGCCGTTGACCGTCATGTCGGCAGGCGTAGAATCATCTGGAGCGTCGATGTGGGCTCCTGGTGGATGTCCTGAATCGATTTCCCGCAACCTGCCGTAGCACAAGCTGAATGGTTTTTCCTGCCCGGCATCCGGGCGGCCGCCGATTTAAGCACCAACTTGCGGGCGGGATACAAGTACGGCTAAAGCGGCTGACCAGGTTCCCTGATCCCGGACCGGCGCCAGCCGGTCACTCAATAGGATTACGCAAGGGAACCCGAAATGACGAACACTTACCTCTTCACCGCCGAGTCGGTCGCCGACGGCCACCCGGACAAGCTCGCCGACCGGATCTCGGACACGGTCCTGGATCGCTGCCTGGCGCTGGACCCTCAGGCCAAGGTCGCCTGCGAGACCCTGCTCGCCGATGACCTGGTGGTGGTCGCCGGGGAGTTCCGCCTCGGACCCGCTGGTGCTTTCGAACAGGTCCGCGGCGAGATCGAGGAACTGGTGCGGCAGCTGCTGCGCGAGACCGGCTACACGGCCGGCTTCCCCGGCATCGACCCCGAGCGCTGCGAGGTGCTGATCCGGGTGCACGGCCAGTCGGCGCAGATCGCCAAGGGCGTCGAGCGCGCCGACGGGGTGCTCGGCGCCGGCGACCAGGGCCTGATGTTCGGCTATGCCTGCGACGAGACCCCGGAGTTGATGCCCCTGCCGATCCAGCTCGCGCACCGGCTGATGCAGCGCCAGCGCGAACTGCGCACCGCTGGCGCCCTGCCCTGGCTGCGTCCCGACGCCAAGGCGCAGGTGACGGTGCGGTATACGGACGACCGCCCCGTGGCGGTCGAGACCGTGGTGCTCTCGACCCAGCTGCAGGGCAGCCTGTCCGACGCCGAGATCGAGGCGGCGGTGATCGCCGAGCTGATCGAGCCGGTTATCCCGCCCGCGCTGCGCAGCCCCGGGATCCGCTACCTGGTCAACCCCGCTGGGCGCTTCGAGATCGGCGGCCCGCACGGCGACACCGGGCTCACCGGCCGCAAGATCGTGGTCGACACCTACGGCGGCAGCTGCCCGCACGGCGGCGGCGCCTTCTCGGGCAAGGACCCGACCAAGGTCGACCGCTCGGCGGCCTACGCGGCACGCTGGGTGGCCAAGCACCTGGTCGCGGCCGGCCTGGCGCGCCGGGCCACGGTACAGCTCGCCTATGCCATCGGTCGGCCCGACCCGGTGTCGATCCGGGTGGACACACAGGGCTCGGGCAAGGTCGACGAGCACCGGCTCGAGGCGGCCGTGCGCCACGTGTTCGACCTCACCCCGGCGGGGATCATCCGCGATCTCGATCTGCGCCGGCCAATCTACTCGGCCACCGCCGGCTTCGGCCACTTCGGGCGCGAAGATGCTGGCTTTCCCTGGGAGCAGACCGACCGGGTCGATGCGCTACAGGTCGCGGCGGGCGTCACGCACCAGCCCGCCGTCGACCTGGAGGAGCAACCCAAGCGCTCGCGCTTCCAGCAGGAGTCGAATTCCAGCGCGGGCCCGTCCGAGGAGGTAAAGATCTGATAGCGGCACCGCTACTGAGCGCTTGCGACCTGTTGAGGAGGACAGTCCATGACGGCACGGCTTGGGAAAGGCTTCGAGGCGGCCCTGGTGTACGCCACCCAGCTGCACGCGACCCAGACGCGCAAAGGCACCGACATCCCCTACGTCTCCCACCTGTTGGCGGTAGCGAGCCTGGTGCTCGAGGCTGGGGGCGACGAGGAGGAGGCCATCGCCGCCTTGCTGCATGACGGTCCCGAGGATCAGGGGGGACTGGCCACGCTGGCGAAGATCCGAGTGCTGTTCGGCCCGCGGGTCGGCTACCTGGTCGCGGGGTGCTCCGACACTTTCGCGGCGCACAAGCCAGCCTGGAAGGCGCGCAAGCAGGCCTACCTCGATCACCTGCGCGCGGCCGGTCCGTCGGTTCGACTGGTTTCCTGCGCCGACAAGCTGCACAACGCCCGGGCGATCCTGGCTGACTACCGCCGCGACGGCGAGGCGCTGTGGGACCGCTTCAACGCCGGCCGCGACGACATCCTGTGGTACTACCGCGCGCTCGCCGGGCAGTTCACCGAGGGCGGCCCCGCAGTCCTGGCCACGCAACTCGCGCGAGTCGTCGCGGCCCTGGAGGCGGAGGCCGGCCCCCGCTGACGAAGCTGCGGGCGGAGAGGGAGGGATTGATTCGCCTGCGCCGCAGGCTCAGCCCTGCGGGGCGCCGGCACAGCCGGCGTTTGCGCCGTCGCTACGCGACGGCTGTCGAACCGGGCCATTCCGATATCGAGGGCTCGAACCCACCGCACAGATCGTGTCTACCGATATCCAGCAGCAAACCAAAATTCGGGTTGGCCCGTCCCCTATCGGCATTGTCTCATGCGTACGTTTGGCGTACATTCACATAAGAACCCACAGGAGGTACGCTGATGGCTGGCACCGAAACCGCAAAACAGGAACGCATGCACATCCGTCTCGACACGCATTCGAAGCAAAAACTAGAGCGGGCGGCCGCCTATGCCCACAAGAGCCTGTCAGAATTCGTGCTCGGCCAGGCGCTGCATGCGGCCGACGAGGTGATCCACGAACACGAGTCCATCATGTTGGATGAAGCCGATTGGGAGGTGTTCCTGGATGCGCTTGATAATCCTCCCAAGCCGAATGCCAAACTCAGGAAGGCCTTCGCCGAACACAAGAAGCGCGTCCAGCGGTAAGAAATCAACCGTTTGGAACTCGTCATCACGCCGCTCGGTAAACGGCACGATCGGAAGAACTTCGACTGCGGCGAAGCCTCGCTCGACCTCTACCTCCACCGCTATGCCAACCAGGATATCCGGCGCCGGTTCAACCGGGTCTTCGTCGCCTCTCCGCCAGGTGAACCGCAGCGTGTGATTGGGTATTACAGCCTGAGTGCCGGCAGCCTCGCCGCCGCTGATCTTCCGGAGAAACTTCGGCACCGGCTGCCCAGGTACCCGATACCGGTGGCGCTGCTGGGTCGCCTCGCGGTAGACAAGTCCTATCAGGGTCGGGGGCTTGGCGCTGTCTTGATCGTGGATGCCCTACAGCGGATCGCTCTGGCAAGCCAGATGATGGCAGTCTACGCGGTAGTGGTCGACGCGCTGAACGAAAGCGCAGCCGAGTTCTATCGGCAGTTCGGTTCCATCCAACTGCCCAGCCAACCGCTCAAACTGTTTCTTCCAATGGATACCGTGACCAAATCGGTTGACTGAAGTCTCGCCGCCCTTAGCAATAATCGTCGACGCGAAAAGCCTGCCGCTCCCTGCCAGATGACGTTTTCGCCGCCTCACGCGGCGTCGCTCCCTGCAATGCGGGCAACGGTGTATCCAGCCGCGCCTTCCGGTGTTGATCAGCCATCTCCCGAAGCTTTGCCTGGACCTCAGGCAGCGCCTGCAGTTCCTCGCTGGATGACCCAGCAAATGGTAGGCCTTCATCGGAACCGCCGCGCGCGGCCTCCTCCAGCATCTTTTTCGGTGGCTGGATCACCGCGTGGCGGAAACTCGCCCGCTTGCCGAGTCGGCGAGTTATCTTGCGTTTGATCGCGTCGGCCCGCTCCTGTGAATTGACGTCGATGGTCCACTCTTGGCCATCGATCGCCATGTGGCCCAACACGGTGTTGTCCCAGCCCGGGTTTTGCCTGTCGCCCTTTTTCAGCCAGGGAAACTCGACCGACTCCAATTCTCCCTGCTGGTCGAAGCGGGCCCCATCGGCCAGTTCCTCGGCATCTTCGACCAGCGCCAGTGTGGCCAAGGCATCCAGCGCCTCCCGGGGCGTGCAGCTGAGCGCATAGTGAAGCTTGGTCCACTGCAACGGGGCGCCATCGGTGTTGTGGACCTGCGGCGGACCCGGGTTGTACAGATCCTCCCGGATATCGTGGTCGAACCGGGCCATTCCGATATCGAGGGTTCGAACCCACCGCACAGATCAAATACAAAAGGCCCCACTCGTGGGCCTTATGTATTTGGCGGAGAGGGAGGGATTCGAACCCTCGTTAGGCGCTAACCTAAACACGATTTCGAGTCGTGCGCTTTCAACCGCTCAGCCAC
>JBFZDU010000033.1:0-4026 GCA_041307205.1 Gammaproteobacteria bacterium
GGCGATGGCCTTCATGGCGGTCCTCGGCCTGGGGACGGAAAACGTCGTCTATGCCCTGGCCTTGTCCTTCGTCGGCCCCTTCGCGCGCATGACCCGCGGCGACGTGCTGCAGGTGAAGAACCAGCCCTACATCGAGGCCGCCCGGCTGATGGGCGTACCGACTGCTGCCATCATCTGGCGCCACGTCCTGCCTAATGTGGTGTCGCCCATCCTGGTCCAGGCCGGGATGCGGGTCAGCATCGCCATCCTGCTGGAATCGGGGCTGTCCTTCCTCGGCATCGGCGTGGTGCCGCCGACCCCGGACTGGGGCCTGATGATCGCCGAGGGCCGCGCCTTCATCACCATGGCGCCGTGGATCTCGGGGGTGCCGGGCGTAGCCCTGGCAATTCTGCTGGTGGCGCTGAATCTTCTGGGCGACGGCCTGCGCGACGCCTTCGATCCCACGACCCAAAAGGACGCCTAGATGGACTGCGCTGTTGCCATGAACCCCGAGGCCGCTGCCTTGCCGGCGAGCCAGGAACCGCTGCTCGAAGTACGCGATCTCAGCCTGCGGCGCGGCCAGGCCGTGGTGCTGGATGGCGTCAGCCTGGCGCTGCAGCCCGGCGAGACCCTCGGCCTGATCGGCGAATCGGGGGCCGGGAAATCCACCCTTGCGCTCGCCCTCATCGGCCTGCTGCGCGCCCCCGAGGTGCAGCTGGAGGGCAGCATGCGCTTCCGCGGAACCGAACTCTCCCAACTCCGGGAGGCAGACTATCGCCGCCTGCGCGGCAACAAGATCGGCCTGATTTTCCAGGACGCGAGCGCCGCCCTCAACCCCTGCTTCACGGTGGGCGAACAGATCGCCGAGCCGCTCAAGCGTCACCTGGGACTGTCGAAATGGGACTGCCGGGAACGGGCCACCGCATTGATGCACAGCGTCGGCATTCCCGAACCGCGCCTGCGACTCGATGCCTATCCGCACGAACTGTCCGGCGGCATGCAGCAACGCGTCATGATCGCCATCGCGCTCGCCTGCAACCCCGAGCTGCTGCTCGCCGATGAACCCACCAGTGCGCTGGATGTCACCATCCAGGCGCAAATCATGGAGCTCATCCTGGATCGGGTGCGGGCGCTGAATTCCAGTGCGGTCTTCGTGCTTCACGACCTCGCCCTGGGCGCCCAGGTCTGCGATCGCATCGCGGTCATGTATGCCGGACAGATCGTCGAGGAAGGGCCCAGCGACCGCGTGCTCGCTTCGCCGCTGCATCCCTATACGCGTGGCCTCAAATCGTGCGTCGTCGAACTGGGGTCGCGGTCGCTCACGCCTATCCCCGGCCAGATTCCGCCGCTGAACGCCATGCCATCCGGCTGTCGCTTTGCGCCACGCTGCCCCAAGGCGAAAGCGATCTGCAGCGAGCAGCGCCCGCAGGCCGAAATACGCGACGGCCGCCAGGTCGCCTGCTGGTTCATTGACTAGGTGCATGTGATGCAAGAACCCATTTTTTCTCTGCTCGATGTCGAACGTACCTACGAACTGCGCAGGCCGGGATGGCTGAATCGCGCACCGCGGCAACTCAAGGCGCTCGACGGCGTGCGTTTGGACCTGCAGCGGGGCGACACCCTTGCCCTGGTGGGCGAAAGCGGCTCCGGCAAGTCGACCCTCATCCGCCTGATGCTCGGCCTCGAACCCGCCAGTGACGGCCGCGTGCTGTATGGGCAACGCGACCTCGCCCAACTCAATGCAGAAGAAAAGAAACGCTTTGCGCGCGAGGTGGCGTTCATCTACCAGAATGCCCGGGGATCGATGAACCCGCGCATGCGCATCGAGGACATCCTGGCCGAACCGATCCGCCTGCACCGGCTGCGCGCGGAAAGTGCGATCCCCGAACGCGTCGCGGCACTGCTCGATCGCGTCGGGCTGCCCGCCGGCCTGCTGCAGCGTTTCCCCAGCGAACTGTCCGGCGGGCAGATCCGCCGCGTCGCCATCGCGCGCGCCCTGGCCGCCGAACCCCAGGTCATCATGGCCGACGAGTCGGTGGCGGGGCTCGATGTCTCGGTCCAGGCGCAGGTGCTCAACCTGCTGCGCGACCTGTGCCGCGAAGCCGGCATCACGCTGGTGTTCATCACGCACGACCTGGGGGTGGCGAGCTACCTGTGCGAAAAGATCGCCGTGCTCTATCTGGGGCGGATCGTCGAGCAGGGGCCGACCGACGCCATCCTCAACACCCCGCGCCATCCCTACACGCGCGCGCTGCTGCAGGCATTCCCGCGCTTCGACATGCCGCTCAAGGCTTCGCTGAGCGGAGAGATCCCGAGCCCGGTCGATCTGCCCAACGGCTGCCGCTTCGCCGGACGCTGTCCCGAGGTGCAGGCCGCCTGCCGCGAAACCGACCCGGCGCTGACCGCACTTGAAGCGGGCCGGCAGGTGGCCTGCCTGTTTCCGGTCGCAAGCGCACAATGAGCCGCTACGCCCAGTCCTCGCGCGGGGTGGTGACCTCGCCGCATCATCTGGCCACCGCCGCGGGCCAGGCGGTCCTCGCAGCCGGCGGCAACGCCATCGAAGCGGCGCTCGCCGTCGGCAGTACCCTCTGCGTGGTCTACCCTCACATGAACAGTCTGGGCGGCGACGGCTTCTGGCTGCTGTGCGACCAGTCGGGCAACCTGGCCGGCCTCGACGGTGCCGGACCGGCCGGCCAGGCCTACACGCCTGATTTCTACACCGGACAAGGTCTGAGCGCGATTCCGGCCCGCGGTCCGCATGCCGCGAACACGGTGGCCGGCCTGGTGTCGGTATGGGGCGCCGCGCATGCGTTCAGCCGCACCCGCTGGGACGGCCGCCTTTCCTGGCAGGATGTGCTCGAACCCGCCCGCGGCCACGCCGAACAAGGCTTCGCGTGCAGCGCCAGCCAGGGCGATTTCCTGACGCAAAAATGGGGGGAACTCGGCGGGCTCCGGACCCTGACCGATATCTATGCGCCCGATGGGCAGCCGGCGCCGGCAGGAGCGATTTTCCGGCAACCGCAGTTGGCCGAATCGCTGCGCCTGCTGCAAAGGGACGGGGCGGATGGCTTCTATCGCGGTGAACTCGGGCGCCGTATCGCACAGGGGCTGGCCGATGCCGGCAGCCTGCTGTCCGCCGAAGACCTGGCCGCGTTCAACTGCCGCAGGGTGGATCCCATCAGCGTGCGCTACCGCAAAGGGCTGGCCGTCAACATGCCGCCCCCGACCCAAGGGCTGGCCTCCCTGCTCATTCTGGGCCAGCTCGACCATTTCTATCTGGCCCGCCACCCGCATCTTTCCGCCGATTACGTGCATCTTGTGGTCGAAGCGACCAAGCAGGCCTTCCGCTTGCGCGACCGCCATGTGGCCGATCCGGACCATGTCGCCGTTCCCGTCGACGAATTGCTCTCGCCCGCCACCACCGCAGATCTGGCCGACGCCATCGACGTGTCCCGCGCGGCGCCGTGGGGCAGGGGCGTGGGACCGGCGGACACGGTCTGGTTCGGGGTGGTGGACGCGCAAGGCCGCGCCGTCAGCGCCATCCAGAGCATTTATCACGAATACGGCAGCGGCGTGGTGGCGGGGGAAACCGGCATCATCTGGCAGAACCGCGGCGCGTCCTTCTCGCTCGATCCACGGCACGTCAATGTGCTGAAGCCGGGCAAGCGCCCTTGCCACACCCTCCACCCGGCCATGTAGCTGGAGAACGGCCGCGCGCGGCTGGTCTTCGGCACCATGGGCGGCGACGGCCAGCCGCAGACCCAGGCGGCGGTTGCCACGCGCGCGCTGGACTATCGACTGCCCCTGACTGACGTGCTGGACAGCCCGCGCTGGCTGCTCGGGCGCACGTGGGGACAGAGCAGCAACAGTTTGAAGCTGGAAGGCCGCTTCGCCCCGGAGGTTTTCGACGAACTCGCGAAGCGGGGACACGTGGTGGAGCGGGTAGAGGATTACGCGCAGATGATGGGGCACGCAGGCGTCATCCGCGTGCTGGACGATGGCGCCTGCGAGGCGGCTTCCGATCCGCGCAGCGACGGAGCCGCTGGC
>JBFZDU010000034.1:0-2739 GCA_041307205.1 Gammaproteobacteria bacterium
AGGGTACCTTGGTACTCGCGGGCGAAGTCCAGCAGACCCTGCAGAACGGTCTGATGGTTCAGCGCGGCATGCGGCCGGTTGATGCGGCGCCACAGCGGATCGGCGCTGACATCCACCTTGAGCGAGACCCAATCCGCCCGGCTCAGCTGCTCGCGCACCTCGGGGCGCCACAGCAGCGATCCATTACAGATCACCGCGATCGGAATCTCGAGTTGGCGCAGGGCACAGATGCTCGCGCCGAGTTGCGCGTCCAGCGTCGGCTCCCCGTCGGGCACGAACGTCAGATAGTCGATCGGCTCCCCGTGCTCGCGCACTCGAGCCACATGTTCCCGGACCGCGTCCAGGATCTCCTGCGGCGAGTAGAAGCTGCGCGGTTCGATCTCGGTATGACGCGTCGGCCCCACCTGGCAATAGACGCAGGAATAGGAACAGGACTTGGGCGGGATGTTGTTGATGCCCAGGCTGCGCCCCAAGCGGCGCGATGGCACCGGACCGAAGGTCAGCATGCCGACGCCGCCCTGTTGCCGGCGTCCCCCGCTGCCGCGGGGCACTTGTTCCCCATGGTGCGCCTGCGCATAGTTGCCCCCCCGCCCGGCGTGCCGGCATTGGCCCTGGGCGACATGGTCCAGCTAAGCCGGGCGCGTGGCAAGGTCGGTGCGCCCGGTCGTCGCCCTGTCGGGACTGCGCTTCGCTCGCGCCGTACCGGCGCAGCCGGCAGCACGGGTCGGCGCGGAACCGTTGCAGGCGCGTTGCCGACTGTGGGGCAGGCCAGCCAAGCCGACCGCCACGGACCTGTCCATCGGCGGCGGTGGTTGCTTAAACTAGGTTTAGACGCCGCCGGCGGCGTCGGCGGCAATGATCGGTGCAGCGACGGGGCGTGCCATGACCAGTACAGCGAGTGACATCGCAGATCCCGACCTAGGGGCACAGGGGTGTGACCGCATCGACTGGGCCTGGCAGGAAATGCCGGTGCTGCGTCAGCTCGCCGAGCGCTTCAGCGCCGAGCGGCCGCTGGCCGGCGCGCGCATCGGCGCCTGCCTGCACGTCACTACCGAAACGGCCAACCTGGTGCGCGTCCTGCAGGCCGGCGGGGCGGAGGTGGCACTGTGCGCCAGCAATCCCCTCAGCACCCAGGACGAGGTCGCCGCGGCGCTGGTGCAGCGGCACGGCATCCCGGTGTTCGCCGTGCGCGGCGAAGCCAACGAGCGCTACTACCGTCACATCAACGCGGTCATAGATACCCGGCCGCAGATCACCCTGGACGACGGTGCGGACCTGGTCAGCGAATTGCACCAGAACCGCCGCGAGGTCATGGCGCAGGTGCTGGGCGGCACCGAGGAGACCACCACCGGGGTGATCCGCCTGCGTGCCATGGCGGCCGAAGGCGCCCTCGCTTATCCCATCGTGGCGGTCAACGACGCCATGACCAAGCACCTGTTCGACAATCGTTACGGCACCGGGCAAAGCACGCTCGACGGCGTGATCCGGGCGACCAACATCCTGTTGGCCGGCAGGACCTTCACCGTGGCCGGCTACGGCTGGTGCGGGCGCGGCATCGCCCGCCGTGCCCAGGGGCACGGCGCCCATGTGATCGTCACCGAGGTCGATCCCTTGCGGGCCCTGGAGGCGTCGATGGACGGTTATCGGGTGATGCCCTTGACTGCGGCGGCCGCCTGCTCCGATTTCATCGTTACCGCGACCGGCGACAAGCACGTGGTCGACAGCGCGCACTTCGCGGTCATGAAGGACGGCTGTGTGCTCGCCAACTCCGGGCACTTCAATGTCGAGATCAACATCCCGGCGCTCGAACGCCTGGCCACCGAGCGCCGGCGCCCCCGCCCCAGCGTCGAAGAGTACCGCCTCGCCGACGGGCGCCGCATCTGCCTGTTGGCCGAGGGCCGGCTGGTCAATCTGGCGGCGGCGGAAGGCCACCCCGCCGCGGTGATGGACATGAGCTTCGCCAATCAGGCCCTGGCGGTGGCCTACCTGTGGTCCCGGCGCGGCCGGCTCGAGCCGCGCGTCCACCCGGTGCCACCGGCGATCGACGCCGAGGTGGCGCGCATCAAGCTCGCGGCCATGGGGATCGCGATCGATACGCTGACGGCAGCGCAGGCGAATTACCTGGCATCCTGGCGCGAAGGGACCTAAGGGCCGCCTCACCCACCGGCAGATCGCGGCATGGCGTGTCCTCCGGGGGGACACTGGCGAGTGGAACGGCAGCGCGGCCAAGTTGCCGCTCGAGCGTCGATTGGCGACGTTCCCCCTGAACCGCCTGCCTGAACCAGGGTGCGGAACGCGCGCCGTTCCCGCCCGGCACGCGCATCGAGGGTCGAAGATCCTGCGGCTCCACCCCTTCAGTTAGACGACGGGGTGAAGCGCATCAGCAGCCGGGTGACGCGCGAGCGCACGGTCGGGTCCGGATCCTGCTCGGCCTGGCGCAACAGGGCTTCGGCCTGGGGGTTGCCGGAGTTTGTCAGCGCCTCGGCGGTGTCGCGGCGCACGCCCGGATCGGGATCGCCGTACAGCAATTGTGCCAACAGCTGTGGGGCGCGGGGGTCGGCGCTGCGCGCCAGGGCGGCGGCGACGGTGCTGCGTACGGCTGGCTCGGGACTGGCCATGAGGTCGCCCAGGCGCAACACGGCGTCGGGATCGTCGCCCGATTCGATGGCGGCAACCTGCTCCATCAGGTCCGCAAGGTCGGGTTGGGCGCCGGGTTCGGCCGGGGAACCCGGCGCTACC
>JBFZDU010000035.1:0-15104 GCA_041307205.1 Gammaproteobacteria bacterium
CCAGCGTATTGCCGCGCATCATGTCCTCGTCGGCACCCGAGCCGCCCGCCACCAGGATGTGTTCGAGCGGGATGTGCCAGCGCGCCGCGAAATAGCGCAGCGCCTGACCCTTGGAGGCGCGCATCGGCATCACGTCGAGGAACTGGCCAAACGACAGGATCACGTTCACCGACTGCTCCTCCTGGTGCAGCAGGCTGGTGATCTCCTCCAGCGGCGGCGCCTTGCGCGGGTCGATGAAGTAACTGATCTTGAACTGGCTCTGCTCCTCGCGCGGCTGCAGTTCCAGGCCGGGCAGCGCGGCCAGCACGCGGCGCGCCACCTGGGGGGTCCATTGGTGATCGATGTGGCGCAACCAAGCCTCGTCGGCATTGAGCTTGGGCGCATAGTGGATGGCGGTGCCGCCGGAGGTGATCAACACGTCCGGTTCGGGGATGCCGTGGCGCCTCATCACCTTGAGTGCCGAGTCGAGGCGGCGGCCGGTGGCGATGCCGAAGGTCGCGCACTTGCGGTTCTGCTGCATCGCGCGCAGGAATTCGGGCAGCGAGCCCGGATCACCCAGCAGGTTCTGATCGAGATCGGTGAAGATCGCCCGGTCCAGATAGAGCAGTGGCCGGCGCGCGCGCGGCGCCCGCACCAGCACCTCGGTGCGCGCGACCATCGGGCGGACCATGTCCAGGTAGCGGCGCGCGTGCGATTCCCAGCTGTAGTGGCGATGCACCCCGGCGATGCCGTTGTCGACTTGGCGCCGCCACAGCGCGGGATCCCGCAGCACCGCCAGCAGCGCCGCCGCCATGGCAGTGGTATCCAGCGGGTCAACCAGGGTGCCATTGCGGCAATTGGCGATGATGTCGCGCGGTCCGCCGTCCTCGGTGGCCACCAGCGGCAGGCCGCTGGCCGCCGCCTCCAGCAGGGTCAGGCCGAAGGGTTCGGTGAGCGCCGGGTTGACGAACACGCCACCGCTGGCGGCCGCCAGGCGATAGATGACCGGCACCTCAGCGGCACTGTGATGCTTGGGCAGGGCCACCCGCCCATACAGATCGTAGCGGTCGATCGCCAGCAGCACCTCGGTGAGGACGGTGCGCGGCCCTTCGTCGAGCTCGACGATATCGTCGCGATTGCCGGCCACGATCAGCAGGTTGGCGGCCTGCTGCAACTCCGCCGACTCGCCGTAGGCGGTCAGCAGGCCGCCGATGTTCTTGCGCCCGTCGGCGCGTGACAGGGCAAGGATCAGCGGCTTGTCCGGGTCACGCAGGAAACGCCGCACCTCCCGCCCGATCGGCGCTTCCCACTCGCTGCCAGTGGCGGGGTGGAAGCGTTCGAGGTCGGTGCCGGGCGGGATGACCCGCATCTGCGCGGGCTGGTAGTGGTCGTAGAGTCCGTACTGCTCCTCGATCTCCTGGTGGGTGCTGGTCACGACCCGCTCTGCCACGGCCAGGGTCTGCTCCTCGGCCTCGACCCGGCGCGCCATCTTGTAGCGTGCCTCGATATCTTCGGCGCTCAGCCCCACCGCCAGCAGACGGCGACGTTTTACCCGTCCCAGCGAATGCCCGGTGTGTACCATCGGCACGCCCAGCATGCTACTGATACGGCTGCCTACGTAGCCGGCATCGGCATAGTGACTGTGGATCAGGTCGGGTTGGCGGTCCTGCTCGCGCAGGTAGCTCAGGAGGTTGTCGGCGAAGGCGTCGAGGTGGTCCCAAAGCTGTTCCTTGGGGATGTAACCGGGAGGGCCGGCCGGCAGGCGCAGGATGCGCACCCCGTCCCCCAGCGCCTCCTCGGGCGCGGCATAGTCCGCCGATACCGCGGGGTCCTCGATCCGCCGCGTCACCAACTCGACCCGCGCCACGCCCGGCTGCTGCCCCAGGGCCCGCGCCAGTTCCACCACGTACAACACCTGTCCGCCGGTGTCCGCGTCGCGGCCCAACTCCAGCTCGTGGCCCCGGATCAACCCGTGCACGCTCAGCATCAGGATGTAGAGGTCCTGCGTGCGTTCGTCCGACGGGCCTGCCACGGCATCGGTAAGCTTGGATAAGCGCTTGCTCATGCGGCCAGGCGCTGTTCGGCTGGGGGTTGCAGAAAAATGGCTATTTCCAGTCCGTATGGCCGATTTGCTTTGGAGTCTAAACGATTGGCCCGAGAGATTCATGGGATACGCCGCGCGGCGCGCGGCTATACACTTGGCGGCATCATGACAATCGAACCAGCGCGGGCTGCGCCCGACCCCCAACCGGCACGCCACCCCGACCCGTCCCCCATCGGTAGTGACATCCTGAGCGCACTACGCCGGGTGATCCGCGCTATTGACCGTCATTCCCACCACCTGGTGCAGAGTTGCGGCCTGACCGGCCCACAGGCGCTGTTGCTCAAGGAGATCGCGGCCGCCGGGACGCTGTCGGCCGGTGAGCTGGCACAGCGTGTCAGCCTGAGTCAGGCGACCATCACCGACATCGTCAAGCGGCTGGAAGCACGCGGGCTGGTAACCCGGCCGCGCGACCCGCTCGACCGACGGCGCGTGATCTTGCGCCTGACCGAGCAGGGCAAGGCCACCCTCGCCGCCTCGCCCCCGTTGTTGCAGGAGCGGTTCCTGTCGCGCCTGGCCGAGTTGCCCGCAGCCGAACAGCAGGGGCTGCTAAAGGCCCTGCAGCGCATCGCGGCGATGATGGATGCCGAACACCTGGATGCCTCGCCCGTGTTGACCAGCGGCGCCATTGCGGCGAGTGCGGAGGCGGTGGCGCGGGCGAATGCGACCGATGATGGCACTGACTTGTAAGGGGCCGCGCGCGGCCGGATTGCCGCAACACAGCCGTGCCATGGATTGGCGGCGTTCGATGCCGCCATCGCCGCACCCGCGGTTTGCAGCGGGCCGGCGCACCGCGCCTCAGTAGGCCTCGATGGCGTACACCGCGATCAGTCGATGCTCTCCGCCCGCCGCAATCTGCACCGTGTCCGATGCGGCGTTGGCGGTTTCCACGCATAACAGGTGGCGGTAGTCCTGATCGCCCAGGTCGGCCATGGCCGAGGCAATTTCCGCCCAGGGGTTCCAGACCACGGCGCTGGCGCTGCCACCGGGGCTGATGCGGATGCGCCGCCGCAGGGCCGGATCGTCGATGGTCAGCTCGTCCGCCACCCCGGTGTAGATCCGGTCGACCTCGCCGGCGATGGTGACCGGGCCACTTTGCAGCTTCGCGGCACCACCGTCCACCTTGTCCAGGTAGGACGTCCCGTCGAGGCCCAGCACCCGCACCCGCTCGACGTCGCCGATCCGGAAATAGGTGTGCAGCGCCTGGCCGATCACCACCGGCGCCGTGCCGCGGTTGCGCGTCACCAACTCCAGGCGCAGGGTCGCGTCGACGGTCACCCGCAGCACCAGATCGAAGGCCTGCGGCCAGATGGCGCGGGTATCGGCGTCGTCCGTCAGCCCCAGTTCCACCAGAACCCCGCCATCCGTGGTGCGGTCAGTCGAGCGCACCTGCCAGAGCCGGTTGCGCACGAAGCCATGGGCCGGGCGCCCCTGACCTTCCGGGTCGGCGCCGAACCAGGGCCAGCACACCGGTACTCCGCCCTTGATCGCCTTGCCGGGCGTGAAGTAGGCCTGCTCGCTGAGGAACAGCAGGTCGGTCGCCTGGCCCCGCGGCATGAAGGACAGTACTTGCCCCGCATAAATGGAGATCAGCGCACGCGCCTTGCCGCTGTCGACCTCGATCATGGGCAGAGCGCCTTGACCGGGCACGAAGCGCAGGGCGCCGTCGAGCCCGAATTCGGTATTCAGTTGTTCTAAGTTCATGGTGGGTTGCAGCCTCCCGGACCCGGTGAGCGTTGTCGGACCGGGCAGATAATGCCTGAACGTCCAAGCTTGTGCCCGACTGCGTCAACTGCCCGGCCCGACCAGCAGGTCGGATCGCGGCCAGGCGCCGGTCCGAATCGAAAATCCGTGCCGGACACGTCCCTTGCCGAATGCCATTGCTCCAACGGCTCGACAGCACGTTGCGGGTGATCTACCTGGTACTCAACAGCGGCTGCGCCGCCTCGTCCGGCACCGCCCCGGCCCCGCTGGCGCGACTGTCGACCAAGCCGCTGCCGGATCCCGAGACCCAGAGGTCGCCG
The DNA here is from genome assembly GCA_041307205.1 of Gammaproteobacteria bacterium. Taxonomy (GTDB): domain Bacteria; phylum Pseudomonadota; class Gammaproteobacteria; order Chromatiales; family Chromatiaceae; genus JARRQB01. The sequence goes on from JBFZDU010000035.1 coordinate 4,105, forward strand.
GCAACCCGGTATTCGACCTCGCGCAGCCGCTGCGGCGCGGCGGCGAGCTGATCAGCATGCAGGACTTGAGCGGCGGTTGAGGACGCCGATAAGGGTCAACCACATCAGATGCCAGTTGCCTCTACAACCCCCGGGAGGCCCGGGCAGACGCTGACCGGCACACCGACAGCTCAGGAAGATTACGACGCTGAGTCCGTGGCGGGCGGCGCGACGCCGGGCCGCCGGTTCCGACCGGGCTGACCGGCCAGGCTTGCGCGCCTCATTCCGCCGGCGGCGGCAATTGCTCCACGCTCAGCAGGCGGATGCGGCGGCTGTCGGCGCGCAGCACGCTGAACCGAAAACCGCCGGTGGTGACTTTTTCCCCGCGCTTGGGCAGGTGGCCAATGGCGTGCGTGACCAAGCCGCCAATGGTGTCGAAGTCCTCGTCCGGCAGCTTGCAGCCGAAGAACTCGTTGAAGTCTTCGATGGTGGTGTGGGCCTTGGCGGTGAAGTTGTGTTCGCCGCGCTTGAGGATGAAGGCCCCTTCGTCGAAATCGTATTCATCCTCGATCTCGCCGACGATCTGCTCCAGCACGTCCTCGATGGTCACCAGGCCGGCGGCGGTGCCGTACTCGTCGACCACGATCGCCATGTGGTTGCGGCTGACGCGGAACTCCTTGAGCAGCACGTTGAGCCGTTTGCTCTCGGGCACGAACACCGCCGATCGCAGCACGTCGCGGATATTGAAGCGCGGGGCATTCTCGCCGCAGTACTGCAGCAGGTCCTTGGCCAGCAGGATGCCGATGACCTCGGTGCGGTCCTCGCCGATCACCGGGAAGCGCGAATGCGCCGACTCGATGACCGTGGGCAGGACCTTGTCCAGCGGGTCGTCGCGCCCGATCACCGCCATCTGGGCGCGCGGGATCATGATGTCACGGACCTGCAGGTCGGACACCTGCAGCACCCCCTCCATCATGGCCAGGGCATCGGTATCGAACAGGGCGCGGTCCTTGGCCTCCTGCAGCACCTGGACCAGTTCGTCACGGTCGCGTGGCTCGCCGCTCAGGCTGGGAATCAGGCGATGCAGCCAGTTCCAGGAGCGAGAGCCGCCGCTAGATCGATCGTCGCTGTTCATGAATCCTGTTCAGTGACATAGGGATCGGGAAAACCCAGCGCGGCCAACAGCGCGCGTTCGCGGCCTTCCATCGCCTCCGCCTCGGTGTCGTTTTGGTGATCATACCCCAACAGGTGCAGCAGGCCGTGCACCAACATGTGCGCCCAGTGCGCCCCGGGGGCCTTGCCCTGTTCCGCCGCTTCGCGCCGCACCACGGGGGCGCAGATGACCAGGTCGCCCAGCAGGCCGCCGCTGGCGTCGTCCGGCAAGCCCGGCGGCGCCTCGAAGGGGAAGGACAGCACGTTGGTGGGATAATCCCGGCCGCGGTAGTCGCGGTTGAGGGCGCGGCTCTCGGCCGCGTCGACGATGCGAATCGCCAGCACCGCCGGCCGCGCATACTCCGCCAGCACCGCCGCTGCCCAGGCATGCAGCGTGGCATCGTCGGGGATATCTGGGCCGGTGCAGGCGCGCTGCACGTCGAGCTCTAGAGCGGGCTGCGCCAAGGGCGGGGGTGTCATGCCTGGTTCGTGGCCGCTCAACCTACGCAGCGCCGGCAGGGGTGTCAACCCGCCGCTACTCCTCGTGCTCATGGGGTTTTGGCGGTGCCGCGAACTCCCGGCTGGTCAGCGCGGCCAGCATGAACTCGCGATTGAGCCGTGCGATGGTACGGATCGGGATCTCCTTGGGGCAGGCCTCGGCGCAGGCATAATGGTTGCTGCAGTTGCCGAAACCCGCGCTGTCCATGGCCTCGACCATGTTTATGACGCGCCGCACCCGCCCCGGCTGACCCTGCGGCAATAACGCCAGCTGGGCGATCTTGGCCGCGGTGAACAGCATCGCCGAGCCGTTGGGACAGGCCGCCACGCAGGCACCGCAGCCGATGCAGGCGGCCGCCTCGAAGGCGGCATCGGCGGCCTCCTTGGAAACGGTCAAGGTATGCGCGTCGGGCGCGGCCCCGGCATTGATCTCGACGTAGCCGCCGGCCTGGATGATCCGGTCCAGCGGACTGCGATCGACGATCAGGTCGCGCAGCACCGGGAAGGCGCGTGCCCGCCACGGTTCGACCGTGAGCTCGGCGCCGTCGGCGAAGTGCCGCATGTACAGTTGGCAGGTGGTGGTGCCGGGCAGCGGCCCGTGCGGCTCACCGTTGATCACCATGGCGCAGGAACCGCAGATGCCCTCGCGGCAATCGTGGTCGAAGGCGATCGGCGCCTCGCCCTTGCCCACCAGTTCCTGGTTGAGCACATCCAGCATCTCCAGAAACGACAGGTCCGGGCTGATGCCGCGCACCGGATAGGTGGCGAACGCGCCCGGTTCGTCGTGCCGATGCTGCCGCCAGATATGCAGGGTGAACTGCATGACTATTTGTAGCTCCGTACCGCCAGGGCCAGCTCGTCGAAGACCAGGGGTTCGACGTGCCGCAGCGGCTCCAGTCCGTCGCCCTGCCATTGCCAGGCGGCTACATGCAGGAAGTTGACGTCGTCGCGCCGGGCCTCGCCCTCGCCGGTCTGGTGCTCGACGCGGAAGTGCGCCCCGCACGACTCCTCGCGGGCCAGGGCGTCGCGCACCATGACCTCGGCGAACTCCAGGTAGTCGGCGACCCGCCCGGCCTTCTCCAGCACCACGTTGAACTCCTCGGAGCCCCCGCACAGACAGATGCTGGACCAGAACTCCTCGCGCAGCGCCGGGATCTCCACCAGCGCCTGCTCCAGCCCGGCACGCTTGCGCGACATGCCGCAGTATTCCCACAGCAGTTCGCCCAAGCGGCGGTGGAATACCTCGACCGGGGTGCGCCCACCGATCGCGACCAGCCGCTGCAGGCGCTCCCGCACCGCAGTCTCGGCCGCGGCGAAGCCGGCGCCGCCGGTCGCGGCCTGCGCCGGCGCGTGCTGCGCCAAGTAATTACCCAGGGTCTGCGGCAGGATGAAATAGCCGTCGGCCAGGCCCTGCATCAGGGCGCTGGCGCCGAGCCGGTTGGCGCCGTGGTCCGAGAAGTTCGCCTCACCGATGGCATACAGGCCGGGCACCGTGGTCATCAGGTCGTAATCGACCCACAGCCCGCCCATGGTGTAGTGGGCGGCGGGGTAGATGCGCATCGGCGCCTGCCAGGGATCCTCGCCGGTGATGCGCTGGTACATCTCGAACAGGTTGTCGTAGCGGTCGCGGATCACCTGCTCGCCCAGGCGCTCGATCGACTCGGCGAAATCCAGGTAGACCCCGTGCCCGGTCGGGCCGACGCCGCGGCCGGCGTCGCACACGGCCTTGGCCGCGCGCGAGGCGATGTCGCGCGGGCTGAGGTTGCCGTAGGCCGGGTACATGCGCTCCAGGTAGTAGTCGCGCTCGGTCTCCGGGATGAACGCCGGGGGCCGCTCGTCGTGCGCTGCCCTGGGCACCCAGATACGGCCGTCGTTGCGCAGCGACTCCGACATCAGGGTGAGCTTGGACTGGTGGTCCAACGCGGCCGGGATGCAGGTCGGGTGGATCTGCGTATAGCAGGGGTTGGCGAACCAGGCGCCGCGCCGCCACGCCCGGTAGGTGGCGGTGACATTGCACGCCAGGGCGTTGGTGGAAAGGTAGAAGACATTGCTGTAACCGCCGGTGGCCAGCACCACGGCATCGGCGGCCCAACGCTCGATCCGCCCGTCGGTGAGCCGCCGGGTGAGGATGCCGCGGGCCCGCCCGTCCTCCACCACCAGGTCCAGCATTTCGGTGCGGGTGTGCAGGCGCACCCCGCCGGCGTGCACCTGGCGGCTGAGCGCCCCATAGGCGCCGAGCAGCAACTGCTGGCCGGTCTGGCCCCGAGCGTAGAAGGTGCGCGATACCTGGGCACCGCCGAACGAGCGATTGTCCAGGTACCCGCCGTACTCGCGCGCGAACGGAATGCCCTGCGCCACGCAGTGATCAATGATCTGGTTGCTGATCTCGGCCAGGCGATGGACATTGGCCTCGCGCGAGCGGTAGTCGCCGCCCTTGATGGTGTCGCGGAACAACCGCTCCACGCTGTCGCCGTCGTTGCGGTAGTTCTTGGCGGCGTTGATGCCGCCCTGGGCCGCCACCGAGTGGGCCCGCCGCGGGCTGTCGTGGAAGGTGAAACAGTCGACCTGGTAACCATGTTCCGCCAGCGAGGCGGCCGCCGCGGCACGGGCCAGGCCGGTGCCGACCACGATCACGCGGTAGCGACGCTTGTTGGCCGGGCTGACCAGCTTGACCTCGGCGCGGTGCCGCTGCCATTTCTGCGCCAAGGGCCCGGCCGGGATGCGCGGATCGAGCGGGGTCCCGGCCATCTCAGCCCCCCGCCCCGCCGATCATGCCCGCCAGCACCAGCACCGGGATGGCCGCGAAACCGGCCACGATCAGCAGGCTCAGGACTGGCGCCAGGAACCGGATCAGGGGCTCGTAGCTCTCGTGGTTGAAGCCGAGCGTCTGGAACAGGCCCTCGATGGCATGCACCAGGTGCAGGCCGAGCAGCAGCATGGCGACGATATACAGGCCGGCCAGCAGCGGGTCGCGGAAGCTGCTGACTACCCGCTGGTAGACGTCGATGCGCCCGGCGGCATCGACCATGGCGCTGAAATCCGGGCCGACCACCCCGGCGGTCAGGTGCAGCAGATGGAACACCACGAACACCAGCACCACGGCGCCGCTGAGCACCATCAAGCGCCCGGGCAGACGGGCACCCAGGCGGGCGATGCGGCGGTAACCGAGCGGCCGGGCGGCGCGATTCTCGCGCGCCAGGCGGACGGCGGTGAGCACGTGCACGCCGAACAGCACCAGCATCCCGATCCGGAACCCCCACAGCAGCGGATGGCCCTGCAGCCAGTCGGCATAGGCATTGAGCGAATCTGGACCTTTGAGAACCAGCAGATTCCCGGCGGCATGGCCGAACAGAAAACCCAACAACAGCAGCCCGGTCACCGCGACCACCAGCTTGCTGCCGATGGAAGTGCGGAACAGGTGGATCAGGCGATACATGGGACGGGGGCGCGCATTTGCGTTCGAACTTACCCCAGGTCCGGCGCCAAAACGCTGTCGTGGATCAACTGGCCGACATTCGCGGCGGCTGGCGGTTCGCGGGCCGGCCAGCCCAGGCGCTGCCAAGGCACCAAGATCGTAAGACTTGCCGTGCCCAATCGCGCGGCACTCCCCGGCCGTGGCGCTTGCGCCGAGCGCGCTCAACGCGGCGCACGGTCCTCCTCCCAGGCCTCGTAGGCCTGCACCACCCGCTGCACCAGGGCGTGACGCACCACGTCGCGAGCGTTGAAGAAGGTGAAGCTGATGCCCTCGGCCTTGACCAACACCTCGATCGCCTGGCGCAGACCCGACAGCTGGCCGCGTGGCAGGTCGACCTGGGTGACGTCGCCGGTGCACACCGCGGTGGACCCGAATCCGATGCGGGTGAGGAACATCTTCATCTGCTCGGGCGTGGTGTTCTGCGCCTCGTCGAGAATGATGAACGCCTCGTTGAGGGTGCGACCGCGCATGTAGGCCAGCGGCGCCACCTCGATCACGTTGCGCTCGATCAGCTTGTGTACCCGCTCGAAGCCAAGCATCTCGTACAGGGCGTCGTATAGCGGGCGCAGGTAGGGGTCGATCTTCTGGCTCAGGTCGCCGGGCAGGAAGCCCAGCCGCTCGCCCGCCTCGACCGCCGGACGCACCAGCAGGATGCGCCGCACCTGTTCGCGTTCCAGGGCATCCACGGCGCAGGCCACCGCCAGGTAGGTCTTGCCGGTGCCGGCCGGCCCCACCCCGAAGTTCAGGTCGTGCGTGAGGATGCGGTGCACGTACTCGGCCTGGTTGGGGCCGCGCGGGCGGATCTGGCCGCGACGGATCTTGAGCTGGGTCTCCGGCACCTCGGCAGCGGCGGGCGCCAGCAGGGCGTCGACGCCGGATTCCTGGAGGAACAGGTGCACCCGCGCCGGCGACAGCGTCTCGCGCGCCGTTGCCTGGTACAGGTCGGTCAGCACCTGCCGCCCGGCGGCGATGGCGCGCGGTTCGCCGAACAGGCGAAAGAAATTACCGCGGTTGCTGATCTCGATGCCCAGGCGCCGCTCGATCTGCCGCAAGTGCTCGTCGAGTTGCCCGCAGACGTTGCGCAGGCGTTCGTTGTCCTGGGGTTCGAGCAGCAGATCCAGGGAATCGGGGTGTTCGGACAGGGCGGGGTTGCTGATGGGGGGCACCTCAGGCACGACGGGCGAGGGGCGCGGCGGCGGCTGGCGTCGCAGTCAACTCGCCGCGCAGGGAATTGGGCATGGCCCCGGTGATGCGCACCGTGGCGAACTGCCCGATCAGGTCGGGCGGGCCGGCGAAGTTCACCACCCGGTTGTTCTCGGTGCGGCCCGCCAGTTCTGTGGGGTCCTTGCGCGCGGGGCGATCCACCAGCACCAGCTGCACCGTCCCCAGCATCTGGCGGCTGATGCGCTGGGCATTGCTGTTGATCGCCAACTGCAGGCGCTGCAGCCGCGCCTGCTTGACCGCGTGCGGCAGTTCGTCCGGCAGCTCGGCCGCCGGAGTGCCGGGGCGCGGGCTGTAGATGAAACTGAAGGACTGGTCGAAGCCGACCGCCTCGATCAGCGCCATGGTGTGCTCGAAGTCGGCATCGGTCTCGCCGGGAAAGCCGACGATGAAATCGGACGAGACGCTGATGCCGGGCCGCACCGCGCGCAGCTTGCGGATCTTTTGCTTGTAGTCGAACGCCGAGTGGCCGCGCTTCATCGCCAGCAGGATGCGGTCCGAACCGGACTGCACCGGCAGGTGCAGGAAGCTCACCAGCTCGGGCACATCGCGGTAGGCCTCGATCAGGCTGTCGGAGAACTCGACCGGGTGCGAGGTGGTGAAACGGATGCGGTCGATCCCCTCGATGGCCGCGACATAGCGGATCAACAGCGCCAGGTCGGCGCTCTCCCCGTCATGCAGCCGGCCGCGGTAGGCATTGACGTTTTGCCCCAGCAGGTTGACCTCGCGCACCCCCTGGGTGGCGAGCTGCGCCACCTCGGTCAGCACGTCGTCGAACGGGCGGCTGATCTCGGTCCCGCGGGTGTAGGGCACCACGCAGTAGGTGCAGTACTTGGAGCAGCCTTCCATGATCGAGACGAAGGCCGTGGGGCCCTCGGCGCGCGGCTCGGGCAGACAGTCGAATTTCTCGATCTCGGGGAAACTCACATCGACCACGGCGCGGCGCTCGCGCTGCACGGTCGCCAGCATTTCGGGCAAGCGATGCAGGGTCTGCGGGCCGAACACGATGTCGACAAATGGCGCACGCGCACGGATCGCCTCGCCCTCCTGGCTGGCCACGCAGCCGCCGACCCCGATCACCAGCCCCGGCCGCGCCTCCTTCCAGGGGCGCCACTGACCGAGCTGCGAGAACACCTTCTCCTGCGCCTTCTCGCGGATCGAGCAGGTGTTGAGCAGCAGGACGTCCGCCTCCTCGGCCCGGTCGGTCGGCTCCAGTCCGCAACCGGCACGCAGCACGTCCGCCATCTTGGCAGAGTCGTACTCGTTCATCTGGCAACCGTAGGTCTTGATGTAGAGCTTGCGGGTCATGGTCCTGCGGCTTCCCGGAAAGCCGGGATTTTACGCCAACGATCAGGCACCCGCCACGCACCACGGCGCCGCACACAAAACGAGGCCCGACGGGCCTCGTGGTAAGCCAGTGCCCGCGCCGCGGGTCACAAACCGATCAGTCTGGCGTGCACGCCGTTATGCTCCACCCGGTCGAGCAGGTCCAGCGCCTGCAGGTCGTCCGGGTCGTAGTCGACCAGCAGCAGGTGGCGGGCCCGCTCATTGACGCAGGCGCTGTATACCCCCGCCACCCCCGCCAAATCGCGCTCCAGGTCGTGGATATGCTGGTCATCCAGGTTCTCGTTGATATGGATGACGACATCGATGCACTTGGCATTCATGGCTGATCTCCCTTGGGTATTGACGGTGCAATCCGCCGCCAGGCCCTTTAAGGGATAGTCCAGCCGGGACGGGACACAATGCGGAATAACCCTGTCCTAGCTCCGGTAGGCGGCCGGGCCGCGCCACCTTGGGGCCACCTGCAGGTTCAGAAATAGACCGCCTCGAACAGCCCGATCGCCATGCCCCCATCGTCGAAAAGCTCCAGGGTATTGGCCTGGATGCGCCAGCCCCGGGTCTTGCTCAGCACCTCCCCGAGCTGGCGCTCCAGCGCATCGAGCGGCGGCGGGCAGACCATCAAGGTCGCTGCGGTCGCGCCGAAACTGAGCCGATCGTCATCGACTATGTAGTCGCCCTGCATCTGGTTGCAGCCGACGGTCGCGTTGTAGGGTCTGTGCTCGCCCCCCGCCCGCAACAGCAGGTGGGGCTCGCGCCGTCCCGCGACGGCAGGCACCGCCGCGTCACCGAGGCGGACGATACGCCAATAGGTGTTGGTCAGGGCCGCGTCCGCCCTGGCGCGCTCGCAGCGCATCCCCGGCCAGGCATTGATGAAACGGTGGACCACGACGGCCGGCCCGGGCCCGGCCCCCTCCGTTGCCGGCCGCGGCCGGATCGACCCTTCGAAGCTGACGTAGAGCGGCACGTCGGGCCCGCTGGCCGATTCGCGGTAGGCGCGCTCCAGCCGCGCAATGTCTTCGGCCATCACCAGCGGATAGCTGCGGCCGGTCAGGCACTCGGTGAACCAGGCCGCGCCGTCGGTGTAACGCACTTCGCCGCCGAGGGTCAGCGCCAGGTCGGCGGGCATCAACGTCCCGTCGCTGTGCAGCTCGTAAGGCAGCTCGGATACGATCGGCTGGCCCTGCAGGTCCAGCGCCCGCAGCTGCTCCGCGCCCTGGATTGCGAACTGCAACGGCATCTCGGCGCCGCCCTGGAGGATCAGGGCCTGGCGGGCCGGATCCAGATGCCAGCGGCCGATGTCGTCGCGAAAGAAGTCCTGGTCGCCACCCCGGCGATCCGGCCTGTCCACCCATTCGCGATGCAGGTGAAACACCTGGTCGGGCCACAGGTCGAGGTGATGGCGGATCGCGACACAGTCGGCACAGGGCAGGTCACCGCGGAAGGTCGCCGGCAGCCGCAGCCCATGGGCGCCGATCAGCGCCGGCGCGGCCGCCGTGCCCGGCGGCGCAGCGGCCGCCAATGCGGCGGTGCTCCGCGTGGCAGCCAGCTGTAAGGCCCCATCGGCGGAGCGCAGTTCCAGGCGCTCGGCCTCGATGCGCGCGGCCGCGACCCGCTCCAGGGCCTGCAGGAAGGCCGCTTCCTGCGCCATGACGCCAGGGGACTCAGCACACAGCTTGCGCGTGGTGGAGAGCCGGTCGATCCGCAACGCCTGAGCGGCGCCGGTGTAGGCCCCGCTGAACCTGTTGCAGCCGGCCGAACCGCTCACCCGACCGTCGGGCGCGAACCCCAGGGTCAAACTCGAACCGGCGTGCACACTGACCACGGCGCGTTGGCCATTATTGTAGCCGGTCACCTGCCAGGCGCTGCCGGCCAGCACCGCGTTCTGCGCCGCCAGGGTCGCCAATGTCGAGCCGTCGCCATCAAGCAGGACCAGCTGCCGGCCATCGAGATGCAGCGCACGGGTGTGGGTCAGCGCCGCAACGAAGGCGGCAGCCTGCTCCATCACCGGCTCCGGGCAGGCCATCCGCGTCGACACCGGATCCCCGGACAAGCGCAGACTGCCGCCATCCGCCCCGTAAGGCGCGCGATAACGGTTGCAGCCGTCACTGCCCAGGACTTGGCCGTTCGCGAACCGCAGGGTCACAGATGACCCGGGCAACAGCGCGCGTCCCGGCAAAGCCGAAAGCCTCCAGGCGCTCTCGTCCAGGGCGCCCGATTCCCCCGACTCCGCGATCGCGGCATCGATTGGCACCGGCGACGCCAGCACCACCAGGAACGTCGCCGGTTCAAACAGGGAACGCAGGTTCAAATAAAGCTCCTCCGGGCAGATTCGGGAGTCATGGGAGTCATGGGGTCAGGGAGTCATGAGGAGTCATGGGGTCAGGTCTTTCCTCTTTCCTTTTTTCGGCTGATAATCCGGCTGATGTAGGAATAGTGAAAGCCGAAATGGTCGGCGATCTCCTTTTGGCTGTATCCGCCACTGGCGTAGGCGGCCACGATCGCCGTATCACGATCCTCGATGGTCTCCGAATAATGGGCAAGCGGCTTCGGTAACGCCCGTCGCTGCTTCAGCGGCACTTCGCTCAGGTCCTGTCCTCTATCCAGTTGGGCTCGCATCTTCTCGACAAAGGTGTCAGCCCCCAGAAACACCTGGTTCTTAAGCTGTTCCCATGGCGCGGGCTGACTCTTGCCCGCCGCGACAAATGCCCGATACTGCTCTATAGCCCTGTCCTTCTGACGCCCAAAGGCCGAGAGGATCCAGTCGATATGGAGCCATCGCGGGCCCTCTACTTGCCCAGCCGTTGCGCGATAGCTGCTCCATGACCAGTCCTTTGCACTTCGCACCATCCGGGCCCGAACCGGGTTGAGCACGATATAGCGCGCCAATTCGAGCAGATAGGTCTCCTTTTGCACCAGGATCGCTTTGTACCGACCTTGAAACACATGCCCAGCTCGGGCATGGGTGCGATTGAACATCTGCGTATACACACCATTGAGTTGCCGCATCCCCTTGGCCAGATTTGCATTGGGCGTCTCAACCAGCAGGTGGTAATGGTTATCCATCAGGCAATAGGCGTGTACTACCCAGTTGAACCGCTCGCAGACGTCTCCTATCACGCCGAGAAAAGCCACTCGGTCCGCATCTTCCCAATAGATATCCTCTTGGCCGTCGCCCCGCGATGTCACGTGGTACAGAGCGCCGGCGCATTCAGGGCACCTCGAAAAATACGCCGATTCGGGCAGAATAGCGGCGACTGAGCAGACAGAGGGCAGATCGGATGCAACCAGGCTTTTTCGACCAGGAAGATCGGCTGGCAAGACTGGAGAAGCT
>JBFZDU010000036.1:0-8422 GCA_041307205.1 Gammaproteobacteria bacterium
GGTGATCGGCCCGAAAATCTTCGCGCAGAACAGGCCGTCACGCTCGGGCTTGAAGGTCCGGTAGTTGATGGTTTCCGGCTTCTTGATCTCGCCGAAGGACCACGACAGGATCCGCTCTGGCGAGGCCAGCTCGATATGCCCCATGCGCTCGCGGCGCACCTTGGCCAGCGTGACCTCGACGCCGCACTTCTCGCACACCACGCCGCGATGCTTGAGCCGCTTGTACTTGCCGCACAGGCACTCGTAGTCGCTGATCGGGCCAAAGATCTTGGCGCAGAACAGGCCTTCGCGCTCCGGCTTGAAGGTGCGGTAGTTGATGGTCTCGGGCTTCTTGACCTCGCCGTAGGACCAGGACCGGATCATGTCGGGCGACGCCAGACCGATGCGAATGGCATCGAACTCTTCGGCCTGCCCCTGCTGTTTCAGAATCTTTAGCAGATCTTTCACGCTTGTGTCTCCTGTGCGTTATCCCGTCGTGTGGCTTCGGGTCGCACTCAGTCCTGTTCCAGTTCCACGTTGATGCCCAGCGACTTGATCTCTTTGACCAGCACGTTGAAGGACTCGGGCATGCCGGCTTCCATGCGGTGATCGCCGTCGACGATGTTCTTGTACATCTTGGTGCGGCCGGCGACGTCGTCGGATTTGACCGTCAACATCTCCTGCAGGGTGTAGGAAGCGCCGTAGGCCTCAAGCGCCCACACCTCCATCTCACCGAAGCGCTGACCGCCAAACTGCGCCTTACCGCCCAGCGGTTGCTGGGTGACCAGGCTGTACGGCCCCGTGGAACGGGCATGCATCTTGTCATCGACCAAGTGGTTGAGCTTGAGCATGTACATGTAGCCGACCGTCACCTTGCGCTCGAACGCCTCGCCGCTGCGCCCGTCGTACAGCACCGTCTGGCCATCCTCGGGCAGCCGCGCCAGCTTCAGCAGGTGCCGAATCTCGGCCTCGTCCGCACCGTCGAATACCGGTGTCGCCACGGGTACGCCACCACGCAGGTTCTCGCACATCGCGACCACGTCCTCATCGCTGAGGGAGCCCAGGTCTTCCTTGCGGCCAGATGCGTTATAGATCTGATCAAGGTAGCTGCGGATCTCTTCGACCCTGGTGTGTGCGTCCAGCATCTCGCCGATGCGCTCGCCCACGCCTTTGGCCGCAAAGCCCAGGTGGGTCTCGAGGATCTGGCCGATGTTCATACGCGACGGCACACCCAACGGATTGAGCACGATGTCGACCGGACGACCGCGCTCGTCAAACGGCATGTCCTCGACCGGCACGATCATCGAGATCACGCCCTTGTTGCCGTGGCGACCGGCCATCTTGTCGCCGGGCTGTACCCGCCGCTTGACCGCGACATAGACCTTCACCATTTTCAGCACGCCGGGGGCGAGGTCGTCGCCCTGGGTCAGCTTCTTGCGCTTCTCCTCGAACTTCTCGCGGAAGGTCTCGCGCTGGCCCCGCACCTGCTCGGCGATGACCTCCAACTGCTGGGCGCTCTCCTCGTTGCGCAGCCGGATCTCCAGCCACTGATCGGGATCGAGTTCGTCCAGGTAGTCCTTGGTGATCTTGGAGCCGGCCTTGAGCCGATTCGGTCCGCCGTCGGCCAGCTTGCCCATCAGCAGCCGGCGCACGCGGGCGAAGGTGTCTTCCTCCATGATGCGCAGCTGATCGTCCAGGTCCTTGCGCACCCTGGCCATTTCCTGCTCTTCGATCTGCAGCGCCCGGGCGTCCTTCTCGACGCCGTCGCGGGTGAACACCTGCACGTCGATGACAGTGCCGTTCATGCCCGAGCCCAGGCGCAGCGAGGTGTCCTTCACGTCTGACGCCTTCTCACCGAAGATCGCCCGCAGCAGTTTCTCTTCCGGCGTCAGCTGGGTCTCACCTTTGGGCGTGACCTTACCGACCAGGATATCGCCTTCCCGAACCTCGGCCCCGACGTACACGATCCCCGACTCGTCCAACTTGGCCAGTGCGGCCTCGCCGACGTTGGGGATGTCGCCCGTGATCTCCTCGGGACCCAGCTTGGTGTCGCGGGCCATGCAGCTGAGTTCTTCGATGTGGATGGTGGTGAATCGGTCTTCCTTCACCACGTGCTCGGAGATCAGGATCGAGTCTTCGAAGTTGTAACCGTTCCAGGGCATGAAGGCCACGCGCAGGTTCTGGCCCAATGCCAGCTCGCCCAAATCGGTCGAGGGGCCGTCCGCCAGCACGTCGCCGCGCGCAATCACGTCGCCCACGATCACCAGCGGACGCTGGTTGATGCAGGTGTTCTGGTTGGAGCGGGTGTACTTGGTCAGGTTGTAGATATCGACCCCGGCCTCTCCGGCCACCGTCTCCTCGTCGTTCACCCGCACCACGATCCGGGCGGCGTCGACCGAGTCCACCCGGCCGCCGCGCTTGGCGACCACGGTCACGCCCGAGTCCACCGCCACCACCCGTTCCATGCCGGTGCCCACCAGGGGCTTTTCGGCGCGCAAGGTCGGCACGGCCTGCCGCTGCATGTTCGAACCCATGAGGGCGCGGTTGGCGTCGTCGTGTTCGAGAAACGGGATCAGGGAGGCGGCCACCGACACGATCTGCCGCGGCGACACGTCCATGTACTCGATCTTGTCAGGCGTGGACAGTGTGAATTCGTTTTGGTGCCGGCAGGACACCAGGTCGTCGGTCAGCTTGCCCGTGGCGTCCAGCGTGGTGTTGGCCTGGGCAATGACGTAGCGACCCTCCTCGATCGCGGACAGGTAGTGAATTTCGTCCGTCACATGGCTGTCGCGCACCACCCGGTAGGGTGTTTCGAGAAAGCCGTAACGGTTGGTGCGGGCATACACGGCCAGCGAATTGATCAGGCCGATGTTCGGCCCTTCCGGGGTCTCGATCGGACAGACGCGCCCGTAGTGGGTCGGGTGCACGTCGCGCACCTCGAAGCCGGCGCGTTCGCGCGCCAGCCCCCCCGGGCCGAGCGCCGACACGCGCCGCTTGTGCGTCACCTCGGACAGCGGGTTGTTCTGGTCCATAAACTGCGACAGCTGCGAGGAGCCGAAGAACTCCTTGATCGCCGCCGACACCGGCTTGGCGTTGATCATCTCCTGCGGCATCAGGCCTTCGGATTCGGCCAGCGTCAGCCGCTCCTTGACCGCGCGCTCGACCCGCACCAAGCCGACGCGGAACTGGTTCTCAGCCATCTCGCCCACGCAACGGACACGGCGGTTGCCCAGGTGATCGATGTCGTCGACGGTGCCGTTTCCGTTGCGAATGTCGACCAGGGTGCGCATTACTTCGATGATGTCGGAGCTGTCCCCGTAGCGTGCCGCCAAGGCCTTGGCGTCTTCGTCGTCGCGACGGCCGAAATACTTCCCGTCATACAGGATGCCGCTGCCCTCACCTTCCTCCCGGCCGAGGCGCCGATTGAATTTCATGCGTCCAACCGCCGACAGATCGTAGCGTTCCTCGGTGAAGAACAGGTTGTGGAACAGATTCTGCGCCGCGTCCTTGGTTGGCGGTTCGCCCGGGCGCATCATGCGGTAGATCTCGACCTGCGCTTCCAGCTCGCTGGTGGTCGGGTCGATGCGCAGCGTATCGGAGATGTAAGGCCCGTGGTCAAGGTCGTTGGTGAACAGGGTGCGCACTTCCGCCACACCCTTGGTGACGAAGCTCTCCACGAGTTCGGCCGTGAGTTCGTCATTGGCCCGCGCCAACAACTCGCCGGTGCTCTTGTCGACGATGTTGTGCGCGAGGGTTTTGCCGACCAGGTAGTCGGGCGTCACCTCCAGCTTGGTGACGCCGGCCTCTTCCAGCTGTTTGATGTGCCGGGCGGTGATGCGCTTGCCGGCCTCGACGATGACCTGCTTGCCGGCCTTGATGTCAAAGGTCGCGGTGTCGCCGCGCAAACGTGACGGGACCAGGTCCAGCTCGATCTTCTTCTTGCCGAAATGGAAGTCGTCCGTATCGAAGAAGCGCGCCAGGATCTCTTCCGAATCATAGCCCAGGGCGCGCAACAGGATGGTAGCGGGCAGCTTGCGGCGGCGGTCGATACGCACGAACACCGCGTCCTTGGGATCGAACTCGAAGTCCAGCCAGGAACCGCGGTAAGGGATCACCCGCGCTGAGAACAGCAACTTGCCAGAGGAATGGGTCTTGCCGCGGTCGTGGTCGAAGAATACACCCGGCGAACGGTGCAACTGCGACACGATCACCCGTTCGGTGCCATTGATGATGAAGGTGCCGTTGTCGGTCATGAGCGGCAGTTCGCCCATGTAGATTTCCTGCTCCTTGATATCCTTCACTTGCTTGGCGCCGGCCGGCGCCTCTTTGTCGTATATCACCAGGCGCACCAGCACGCGCAGCGGAGCGGCATAGGTCGCCCCGCGCAGCTGACACTCGCGCACGTCGAACACGGGTTCGCCGAGTCGGTAACTGACATACTCGAGCACCGCGTGCCCCGAATAACTGACAATCGGGAACACCGATTTGAATGCCGCGTGCAGGCCGACATCGATACGCTCCGCCGGCGTCGCGTCTGCCTGCAGGAACTCTCGGTAGGACTCGATCTGAGTGGCCAGGAGGAAGGGTACCTCCAGGATGCTCGGGCGTTTGCCAAAGTCCTTGCGGATGCGCTTCTTCTCGGTGAACGAATAGGCCATGCTTGCCTTCCCTCGATCTGACTGGATTGATCGGCCCGGGGGCCGATACGCCGGGCGTTGCGCCGGCGACTACGCCTCTTCCGTGACTGGCTTCCCTGGCACAGCGTCCTGCCGTACCTGCGTGCCGCGCTCTACGTCGGCGGCCACGCTCGAACCGAAACGCGCAAACGGGAAAAGGCCGGTGGCGGTTCCGCCACCAGCCCGATCCCAATTGGCGTTGTACGCCACCAAGACCAGGATTTACTTGATCTCGACGGTGGCGCCAGCCTCTTCCAACTGCTTCTTGGCCGCTGCGGCATCGTCCTTCGACACCGCTTCCTTCAATACCGTGGGCACGCCTTCGACGGCGTCCTTGGCTTCCTTCAGGCCCAGGCCGGTGAGGGCACGAACCACCTTGATGACGGAGACCTTGTTCTCGCCGAAGCCGGTCAGCACCACATCGAACTCGGTCTGCTCCTCGACCGCAGCGGCTTCACCGCCCGCACCTGCCATGGGTGCCATGGCAACGGCGGCGGCGGCGGTGACGCCGAACTTCTCTTCCATGGCCTCGATCAGCGCAACGACCTCCATGACGGTCATGTTGGCGATGGCTTCGAGGATTTCGTCTTTGCTAACAGCCATTATTGGACTCCTGTTAAAACTTGAAAGGCTGGAACTTCAGGCTTATGCCGCCTTGGCGTCTTTGATTGCCGCGATCGTCCGGACCAGTTTGCCCGGCACCTCGTTGAGCGTGGCTGCCAGCTTCTGCACCGGTGCTTTCATCACCGACATCAGCGTGCTGATCGCCTGCTCGTAGGTGGGCATCTTCGCCAGGGCTTCGATGTCACCGGGCGCCAGCAGCTTGCCGCCGATGGCGACCAGCTTGACGACCAGTTTGTCGTGACCCTTGGCGAAATCCTTGATCACGCGGGCGGCAGCGCCCGGATCCTCCTGCGAGAAAGCGATGACCAGCGGACCGGTCAACCCTTCCGACATGCATTCGAATTCCGTACCCTCCACCGCACGCCGAGCCAAAGTGTTCTTGATCACGCGCAGATACACGCCGCTCTTGCGCGCTTCGACGCGCAACGCGGTCATATCTGCCACGCTCAGACCACGGTACTCGGCAGCGATCGCGGAGTGCGCGCTGCTCGCCACATCGGCGACCTCGGCGACGATGGCCTTCTTCTGGTCGAGATTGAGTGCCAAAGTCGTCACCTCCCGATAACGATGGAGCGATTTGCATCGCCCCGGTTCACATTCAGTCCGATTGCCCGGACCGTGTTGGCCGGCGCACCGTTACCAGGAAACCTATACAGGGGTCCTGATGCCGGAGCTCCGTCTGCGCAGGCCGGATTAAGCTCGCCGCAAAACCCATGGCGAGCACCTGCGGTCTTTGACGGCTGCCGCCCGCAGGCGGCTGCCCCAAAGTCTCTGCGGATCAGATGTCTAGCGACGAATGATCCAGAACGATGCCGGGTCCCATGGTGGAGGACACGGTCACTTTCTTCATGTAGATGCCTTTGGACGTGCTGGGCTTGAGTTTCCGCAAGTCCCTGAGCAACGCTTCCAGGTTCTGCTTCAGCGCGCTTGGATCGAACCCTACCTTTCCCAGCGGGCTATGGATGATGCCGGCCTTGTCGGTACGGAAGCGCACCTGCCCGGCCTTGGCATTCCTGACCGCGTCGGCGACGTTCGGGGTCACGGTGCCCACCTTGGGGTTCGGCATCAAACCGCGCGGACCGAGGATCTGGCCCAACTGCCCCACTACGCGCATCGCGTCAGGGCTGGCTATGACCACGTCGAAGTTCAGGTTGCCCTTCTTGACCTCGTCGGCCAGGTCTTCCATGCCGACGATGTCCGCGCCCGCGGCGCGCGCCGCTTCGACATTCGGACCCTGCGTGAACACGGCTACTCGTACCGTCTTGCCGGTGCCGTTGGGCAGCACCGTGGAACCACGCACGACCTGGTCGGACTTGCGCGGATCGACGCCCAAATTGACCGCAACATCGATCGACTCGGCGAACTTGGCGCTGGCCACTTGGTTCAGCAGCGCAAAGGCCTCCTCGGCGCTGTAAATCTTGCCCGGCTGAAGCTTCTCGCGAATCGCCTGCTGCCGTTTGCTCAGCTTTGCCATGTCACATGCCCTCCACTTCGAGGCCCATCGACCGGGCACTGCCGGCGATAGTACGCACTGCTGCCTCCAGACCGGCGGCAGTCAGGTCGGGTTCCTTGGCCTTGGCGATCTCTTCCAACTGAGCGCGGGTCACCGTGCCGACTTTTTCGGTATTGGGCCGACCGCTCCCGGACTTGATTCCCACCGCTTTTTTCAGCAAAACCGACGCGGGCGGCGTCTTCGTTATAAAGGTGAAGGATCGGTCGCTATAGACCGTGATCACCACCGGCAGCGGCAGACCCTTTTCGGTGTTCTGGGTCTGGGCATTGAATGCCTTGCAGAACTCCATGATGTTCACGCCATGCTGGCCCAGGGCGGGGCCAACGGGTGGGCTGGGGTTGGCCTCCTGGGCCTTTACCTGCAGCTTTACGTAAGCATTTATTTTCTTGGCCACTAGTTACCTCGCTTCGGGTACTGACGCTTGGGACTGGCTACCCAAACTCCCCGGTGTCGCGCTTACGCAGGCCCCATTGACCCCGCCTGGTACGGCGGTCGCGCAAGCAAACTGGTTTGGCGGCAGGTGCCGCGCTGGGTCATGCGATCAGCACGACGGTTACGCTTTCTCTACTTGTCCGAATTCCAAATCGACCGGCGTCGAACGGCCAAAGATCAGCACCGAGACCTTGAGGCGGCTCTTATCGTAGTCGACTTCTTCGACCACGCCGTTGAAATCGTTGAAAGGCCCGTCCACCACGCGCACCACCTCGCCGGGTTCGAACAGGACCTTCGGCCGCGGCTTGTCGACCCCTTCCTGGACGCGCTGCAGAATGGCGTCGGCCTCGCGATCACTGATGGGCGCCGGGCGGTCACCGGTACCGCCGATGAAACCCATCACCTTGGGCACATCCTTGACCAGATGCCAGGTCTCGTCGGTCATCTCCATGTTGACCAGGACGTAGCCGGGAAAAAACTTCCGCTCACTCTTGCGCTGCTGCCCGCCGCGCATCTCGACAACTTCTTCGGTCGGGACCAGGATGTCGCCAAACTGGTCTTCCATGCCGGCACGCCGAATGCGCTCCAGCATCGAGCGCTTGACCTGGCCCTCGAACCCGGAATAGGCGTGCACGACATACCAGCGCTTCGCCATCTCAGGCCCCCTGGCCGGTCAGAATCTGCACCAGCCAGAACAGGATCGAATCTATAGCCCACAGGAACAGGGCCGTCAGTAGGATCGCAACCAGGATCGCCAACAGGGTCTGCAAGGTTTCTTGCCGCGTCGGCCACACCACCTTGCGCACCTCGGTACGCGCGTCGACCGCAAAGCGCCAGGCGGTTCGCCCGATCGCAGTCTGGCCGACCACCAGCACGGCAATGGCAACCACGCCCAGCAGCACCAACAACCGCACCCAGAGCGCCTGCGCTTCCAGGTAGTAGAAACCGACCACACCGGCCACCAAGACGAGCACGGTGAAGCCGAGCTTCGCCGTGTCGAGTTTGGAACCGCTTTCAACCTCAGTGTTTGCGTTCATCCTGCACTTTTAGTGGCAGGCCAGGAGGGACTCGAACCCCCAACCTGCGGTTTTGGAGACCGCTGCTCTGCCAGTTGAGTTACTCACGTAGTGAGGTTGACGATTATTTCGTCTCCTTGTGAACTACATGCTTGTTGCACCACGGACAGTACTTCTTGTGT
>JBFZDU010000037.1:0-7513 GCA_041307205.1 Gammaproteobacteria bacterium
TCCTCGTTCCTCGTTCCTCGTTCCTCGTTCCTCGTTCCTCGTTCCTCAGTCGACCTGCCGGCCGCCACTGACCCGTTCCCTCCCGCCGAGGTCGCAGCGGGTGCTGACCGCGACCAGTCCGGCGCCGTGTAGCAGGCCACGCACGGCGGCTCCCTGGGCCGCGCCATGTTCTAGGAGCAGCCAGCTCCCCGGCGCCAGGTGCTGGCGGGCGCCCCCGATGATGCGGCTCAGGTCGTCCAGACCCAGCGGCCCGGCGGCGAGCGCGCTGCGGGGTTCGTGGCGCAGGTCGCCGCGTACCAGGTGCGGGTCGGTGGCGGCCACGTAGGGCGGGTTGCTGAGGATCAGGTCGAACCGGGCGGCAGGGTCCAGCGCCGCCCACCAGTCGCTGACCAGGAGTTGCACAGGCAGCGCCAGCCGGGCCGCGTTGCGCCCCGCCACGACCAGGGCGGCGTGGGAGCGGTCGGTGGCGGTGATTGGCCAATGCGGGCGTTCACGGCGCAGCGCCAGGGCGATGGCACCGCTGCCGGTACCCAGTTCCAGCACGCGGGCCGGCGGTACGGCTGGCCGGCAGTCCAGTGCCCATTCCACCAGCAGTTCGGTTTCGGGGCGCGGGATCAGGGTGTCCGGCGTCACCTCCAGGTCGAGCGACCAGAATTCGCGCCGCCCGGTCAGGTAGGCCACGGGCACGCCCGCGGCGCGTCGGGTCACGAGGGCCTCGAACCGGTCGAGCGCCGCTGCGGCGAGTGGGTGTTCGGGCCAGGCATATAGCCAGCTGCGGTCGCGCTCCAGCACCCAGGCGAGCAGGACCTCGGCATCGCGGGCCGGATCGGTGTCGGCCAGTGCGCTCAGTCGCCGGCGCCCCGCTGCCAGCGCCTCGCGCACCTGGCGGCCGGGGGGAAGGTCAGTCGGCACCCAGGTTGGCGAGCTGTTCGGCCTGGTATTCCTGCACCAGGGGATCTATGACCTGGTCGAGCGCCCCCTCCAATATTTCGTCGAGCTTGTACAGGGTAAGGTTGATGCGATGGTCGGTGACCCGGTTCTGCGGGAAGTTGTAGGTGCGGATCCGTTCGGAACGATCACCGCTGCCAACCTGCAGCTTGCGGTCGGCCGCCTCGCTGGCATGGGCCGCCGCCTGGGCGGCCGACAGCAGCTTGGCCTGCAGCAGCGCCATGGCCCGGGCCTTGTTCTTGTGCTGGGAGCGTTCGTCCTGGCACTCGACCACTATGCCCGAGGGCAGGTGGGTGATGCGTACCGCCGAATCCGTGGTGTTGACGTGTTGGCCGCCGGCCCCCGATGAGCGATAAGTGTCGATGCGCAGCTCCCCGGCGTTGATCTCCATGGCATCCACCTCCTCGGCTTCAGGCAGCACGGCCACGGTGCAGGCCGAGGTGTGGATGCGGCCCTGCGCCTCGGTGGCCGGGACGCGCTGCACACGGTGCGCCCCGGGTTCGAACTTGAGCCGGGCATAGACTTCGGACCCGGCAATGCGCGTGATGACCTCCTTGTAGCCGCCGGCCTCGCCGTCGCTGGCGCTGACCGTTTCGGTGTGCCAACGGCGGCGTTCGGCATAACGCAGGTACATGCGCAACAGGTCGCCGGCGAACAGGGCCGCCTCGGCCCCCCCGGTGCCGGCGCGAATCTCCAGGAACACGTTGCGGTCGTCGTTAGGGTCGCGCGGCAGCAGCAGGCGCTGCAGTTCGGGTTCCAATGCCGCCTGCCGGCGGCGCGCGTCGACCAGTGCCTCCTGTGCCAGTTCGGCCATCTCGGGGTCGCCCAGCAGCGCGTCCGCACTGCGCATCTCGGTCTCGGTGGCGCGGTAATCGCGATAGCAGGCGACCACGGGTTCGAGCTGCGCGTATTCCCGGCCGAGGTCACGGTAGCGCTGTTGATCGGCCTGCACGGCCGGGTCTGACAGCAACACCGTGATCTCCTCGAACCGGTCGGTGACCTGTTCGAGTTTGTGCTGGATCGAGGGCTTCATTCGGATTTGAGGCTGCGGCCGAGCTGAAACAGCGCGTTGGCGGCCTCGAGCAGTTCGCGGCGGCCGGTGGAGCCGGCCTCGCGCAGCTGCGAGCTGGGGGTGTGCAGCAGTTTGTTGGTCAGCGTGTTGGCCAGGTATTCCAGTGCTTCGTCGGTGGACTTGCCGGTGGCGAGCAGGCGCCGCGCCTTGTCCAACACCTCGTCGCGGATCGCCTCGGAGCGGCGGCGATAGTGCTGGATCAGGTGCACTGCGTCCAGCGATCGCAGCCAGGCCATGAACTCGCCGACCTGAAAATCGATGATCTCCAGCGCCTGCTCGGCGGCCTCCTGGCGTGAGCGCAGGTTGTCCTGGATGACCTCCTGCAGGTCGTCCACCGTGTACAGGTAAACGTCCTGCAACTCGCTGACTTCCGGTTCTATGTCGCGTGGAACGGCGATGTCGACCATGAACATGGGGCGGTGCCGCCGCCTCTTCAGGGCACTCTCCACCGTGCCCTTGCCCAGCACCGGCAGCGGGCTGGCGGTCGAGGCGATCACGATATCGGCCTCGGCCAGGTGCTTGGGGATTTCCGGCAGGCTAATGGCGAAACCCCCGAATTCCCCGGCCAGCTCGTGAGCACGCTCCACCGTGCGGTTGGCGACGATCATGTTGCCCAGCCCGTGCTGATGCAGGTGGCGTGCGGCCAACTCGATGGTCTCGCCGGCGCCAATCAGCAGGGCGGTCTGCTTGGACAGGTCGGCGAAGATCTGCCGCGCCAGGCTGACCGCCGCGAACGCGACCGACACCGGGCTGGAGCCTATCGCCGTATCGGTGCGCACCTGTTTGGCCGTGGCGAAACTGTGTTGGAACAACCGGCACAACACCTTGCCGGTGGCGCCGGCATCGCTGGCGGTCTGGAAGGCGGATTTCACCTGCCCGAGGATTTGCGGTTCGCCCAGCACCAGCGAGTCTAGGCCGCTCGCCACCCGCAGCAGGTGCCGGACGCTGGCCCCTTCCTGGTGCTGATACAAATAAGGCGCGATGTCATCCATCGCCAGGCCGTGAAAGCGGCCCATCCATGCGCACAAGTCGTCGCTGACATCGAGGTCGGCGGCGCAATACAGCTCGGTGCGATTACAGGTCGACAGGATCACGCCCTCGTTGACGCCGGGCAGGGCGCGCAGGCCGCGCAACGCCGCCACCACGATGTCCGGTCCGAAGGTCACCCGCTCGCGGATGTCCACGGGTGCCGTGGTGTGATTGAGTCCGAGCGTGATCAGTGGCATGGCAAATTTATAGTCCAGCGGTGGTTGCCGGCGAAATTTTGAAATATCAACGGGTTGAAATGCAAGCTTGGACTGCGGCACAGCCCCGCAACTCGCCGCTGGGCGTCAGCCCCGCGGCACCCGGGTGACGAATGCCTTGTCCGGTACTGCACCGCAGCACCTGCGCCGCGGCCATTGGTCGCAGCGCCGCACGTCCTTATACTGCAGTCTAATCGCACCTTGGTAGAACACGGGCACATTTTGCGCATTCCCTTTGCAGTTATTCTCGGCGGCGTGCTTGCCGTCGGCGGCTGTCAGCCCAAGCTGACCCGTACTGATTCGAGCTTGGCGGCACCCGATGCGGGACCGGCGCGGCCGGTATTACCGTTTCCCGAGTCGGCCAGGGCGCCTGCGGCCATGGACAGCGAGCTGGTCTTCAGCTACCTGCTTGCCGAACTCGCGGCGCAGCGCGGGGATCTTGGGACCGCCTATGGGCATTACCTGCATGCGGCGATCCTGGCGCAGGATGCCTATGCCGCCGAGCGCGCGACGCGCATCGCGATCTACCGCAAGGATGTGCCGGCGGCACTGCGCGCATCCGAGCGCTGGGTGGACCTGGCGCCCAATGACCTCCAGGCGCGCCAGACGGCGGTATACCTGTTCGTCCGCGCTGGCGATTCGACCGCGGCGCTGGCTCAGGCCGAGGCGTTGTTGCAGATCGCTGACGCGCTCGGCCAGGACGGTTACCTGCAGTTGGCCGGGGTGCTCGGCAAGGGGCACAGCGACTTGGCGGGGCTGCAGCTGATGCGAGAGCTGGCGGCACGCCACGCAACCGAGGCACACGCCCAGTTCGCGCTGGCGGTGGTCGAAGAGGCGGCGCAGGACGCCAAGGCGGCCGAAGCCAGTCTGCGCCGGGCGCTGGCCCTGCAGCCCGATTGGGCCAAGCCGCGGGTGCTGCTGGCGCGCATGCTGACGTCGCTGGGGCGCGGGGCCGAGGCCAGGGCGATGCTGCAGGAAGGCGTCCAGCAGTATCCCGACGATGTCCTGTTGCGCAATGCCTATGCCCGCACCCTGGTGGAGGCGAGCGCCTATCCCGAGGCGCTGGAGCAGTTCCGCCGCCTGCGCCAGCAGTTGCCCGATGACGACGAAATCCTGTATGCAATCGCGGTCCTGGCGGGGCAGACCCGGCAATGGGACGAGGCGCGCGAGGCGTGGCAGACACTGCGCAATCTGGGCAAGCGCTACGATGAGGCTACCTATTACCTCGGACAGGTCGAGGAGCAGGCCGGCAAGCCGGCGGTCGCGGCAGGACTTTACGCCGCCGTGCAGGAGGGGCCGTTGCGGGTGGATGCCGCGCTGCGCTTGGCCCAGCTCAGGGCCGCCGCCGGCGCCCTGAACGAGAGCCGCGAAGTGCTGCAGCGGGCGCGGGTGCTGGAGCCCGAGCGGGCGGTCGACGTGTATCTGGCGGAGACTCGTATCCTGGCCGAACACGGCCAGCAGGAAGATGTCCTGAGCGTCTATGCAGCGGCGCTGCAGGCCTATCCTGAACACCCGGACCTGCTGTACAACCGCGCGATCTATGCCGCCGAGCAGGGTCTGGTGGATGCGGCGGAGCGCGACCTCGTGCGGTTGCTGGCGGCGGACCCGAACCATGTCGATGCCCTCAACGCGCTGGGTTATACCCTCGCCGATCAGACCGATCGCTACCAAGAGGCCTATGGCTATATCCGCAAGGCGTACGAACTGAAGCCCGACAGTGCGGCGATTCTGGACAGTCTGGGTTGGGTCTACTACCGGATGGGGCAGCACGAGCAGGCGCTCAAGTACCTGCGGCAGGCACTCGAGCGGATGGCCGATCCGGAGATCGCGGCGCACCTGGGCGAAGTCTTGTGGGTGACGGGCGATCGGGCCGATGCCCGGCGCGTCTGGGGCGAGGCGCGCGCGGCACACCCTGAGCACCGCAAGCTGCGCGCGGTCATGGAACAGTTCGACTGACGGACCGGGTGGGCATGCGCGCGGGCGAGAGCGGACCCTGGCTGGCGCCGGCCAAGCTCAATCTGCTCCTGCGCATCCTGGGGCGGCGTCCCGACGGTTACCATGAGCTGCAGACGGTGTTTCAGTTCCTCGACCTGGGGGACGCGCTGTATTTCCAGGTCACCGATGCGCCGGCGATTGTCCGCTTGAGCGGGGCGGCTGGGGTTGCGCCCGAGCAGGATCTGGTGGTGCGCGCCGCGCGGTTGCTGCAACAGGAAACCCGGTGCCGCCTCGGGGTGCAGATCCGGCTGGTCAAGCGCCTGCCTTTGGGTGGCGGCTTGGGCGGCGGGAGTTCTGACGCCGCCACCGCCCTGGCGGTGCTGAACCGCCTCTGGCGCACCGGCCTGGGAGCGGCGGAGCTGGCGCGGCTCGGCCTACGCCTGGGGGCCGATGTGCCGGTGTTCCTGCTGGGGCGTGCCGCTTGGGGCGAAGGCATAGGCGAGCGGCTCACACCCCTCACGCTGCCCGAGCCCTGGTACCTGGTGCTCCGCCCGGCTTGCGAGGTCAGTACTGCGGCCGTATTCCAAGACCCGGAATTGACAAGGAATTCACTGAGAATCACAATACCCGACTTTCTTGCAGGCACGCAGGACAACGACTGTCTGGCGGTGGTCCGGCGGCGCTACCCGGCGGTGCGAGAGGCATTCGATTGGCTTGCGCGGTATGCCAGGCCGCGCCTGACCGGCACCGGTGCCTGCGTGTTCGCGGCTTTCGACAGCCAGGCCGCCGCGCAAGCGGTGCATGCGCAGTTGCCCGCTGGCATTAGCGGGTTTGTGGCGCGCGGGTGTAACGAGTCCGCATTGCGGGCGCAGTTGGGCGCAGGTTCGGGTGCCTGGACATGAAGCCGGGGCCAGGCCGCAGCGCAGTGGTGGTGTAGCGACGGGGTTTAGTGATGGGGCGTCGCCAAGCGGTTAAGGCACTGGACTTTGACTCCAGCATCGTAGGTTCGATTCCTACCGCCCCAGCCAGGTTGAGAGTTGGAACGTGTAGGGCAGAGCCGTCCGTGGCGCCGGGTGCCCATTGCAGGCCGCTGGCGACGGGGAACGCCGTGTAGGAGGGTCGCCCGCGGCCCGATTCGCGACCAAGCACCGGCACCATGTGGATAATGCGCCGGGGCGGCGTTACCGCGCCGGGCGCGCGCGCAGCGGAGGCTCCTGCAGCAATGTAGCAGTACACTAGCGAAGGCCGCCGCAAGGCGGCTTTTTGATCGGTCAATCCGTAACCAGCGGGAGCCTGCTGTGTCCTCCAGCGGCATGATGGTGTTTTCCGGGAATGCGCACCCGGAGTTGTCGGCGGAGATCGCCGCCTATCTGAACTTGCCCGTGGGCAAGGCCGTGGTCGGCCAGTTCGGCGACGGCGAGGTGATGGTCGAGATCGAGGAGAACGTGCGCGGTCGCGACGTATTCGTGGTCCAGCCGACATCCGCCCCGACCAATGACAACCTGATGGAACTGCTGGTAATGATGGACGCCCTGCGCTGGGCGTCGGTCGGCCGCATCACCGCGGTGATCCCGTATTTCGGGTATGCGCGCCAGGACCGCAGGCCGCGCTCGGCGCGGGTGCCGATCACGGCGCGCCTGGTGGCGAAGATGATCGGTGCGGCGGGTGCGCACCGGGTGTTGACCATGGACCTGCACGCCGACCAGATCCAGGGGTTCTTCGATATCCCGGTGGACAACGTGTACTCGTCGCCGATACTGCTGGGCGATATCTGGCGGCAGAAGTATGACGACCTGATGGTGGTGTCGCCCGATGTTGGCGGTGTGGTGCGGGCCCGGGCTCTGGCCAAGCGGCTCGACGACGCAGAGCTGGCGATCATCGACAAGCGTCGACCCAAGGCCAACGAGGCGCAGGTGATGAATATCATCGGCGACGTCGAAGGGCGGGTCTGCGTACTGATCGACGACCTGGTCGATACGGCCGGGACCCTGTGCAAGGCCGCCAAGGCGCTCAAGGAGCACGGCGCGGACCGGGTGGTCGCCTACTGCACCCACGCCGTGCTGTCTGGGCCTGCGGTCAAGAACATACAGGCCTCGCAGTTGGACGAGTTGGTGGTGTCCAACACCATCCCGCTGAGCCGCGAGGCACAGGATTGCGAGCGCATCCGGCAGTTGACCATCGCTGGGCTGCTGGCCGAGTCGATGCGCCGGATCAGCAATGAGGAATCAGTCAGTTCGCTGTTCATGGACTGACACACACGGCTCCACGGGGACCTGGTCGCGGGCTCGTGGGGATAGGCAAAGTAAGGTCAACC
>JBFZDU010000038.1:0-2725 GCA_041307205.1 Gammaproteobacteria bacterium
TTCTGGCCGCCGGAGATGGGCTTCAGCATGGAGTTGATTCCGTTGCTGAGTCGTCTTGGTTACCGCTATGTCCTGGTGGACAGCGAGCACGTCGAGCCGGTCACCCCCATGAGCTGGCCCGAACTGCGGTATCGCCCGCACCTGGCGCGCCATGATGGCCACCAGATCATCGTGGTGGTGCGCGACCGCGAACTCTCGGACGCCCAAGAGTCGGGTACCGAACCCGACTGGTTCGCCCACGAGGTGGCGGAGCGTACCCGTTGGTGCGATTTCGCCCCGCTGGTGACCACGGCGACTGACGGTGACAACGGTGGCTGGTTCCGCAATACCACCACGGGCGCGAACTTCTGGGATGCGCTGTACCTGCCGCTGTTGGACCGCGCGCGCAGCGGGGCGGCGCTGCGGCCGACCTTCATCGACGATTACCTTGATCGTTACGGCGTCCACGGCGAGGTCAAGGTCAGGACTGGCGCCTGGAACACCGGCTGGCACCACGGCCGCGGCTTCCTGCAGTGGACCGGCAGCCAAGCGCAGCAAGCGGTGGTAGCGCGCTGGGCGGATACCAGCGAAGCGCTGCATGCGCTGCGCGCGCGCGTCAACGAACAACACCCGCACGACCCGGAACTGCACGCCTTGATAGAGCAGGGCATGTGGCGGTTGCTGCGCAGCGAGACCAGTTGCAATATCTACTGGGGCGAGGCTTGGGTGCCGCGGGCCCACGCGGATCTGGACCAGGTGTGGGACTACATCCGGCAATTGCAGGAGCGCATGCAGCTGATTTGATCGAGGCCAAGTGTCGGGCGCGCATGAGGCTGTAAGTTGGTGGGCTTCAGCGCGCGCCTGGACCTGATCATCAGTGCCAGGCCGCGACAGACAGGGTTGCGAATCGATGTTCATTGTGATGATTGCCTCCGAATGCGCGCCGGTGGCCAAGGTGGGCGGTCTGGCCGACGTCGTGCAGGGGCTCAGTCGCGAACTGGCGATCCGCGGTCATGCCGTCGAAGTCATCCTCCCCAAGTACGACTGCATGCGTTATGACCATATCTGGGGCCTGCAGGTCAGTTACGAAGACCTCCAGGTGCCCTGGTTCAACAGTCACATTCCCTGCACCGTCTGGTTCGGCTTCGGCCACGGCCTGAAGTGTTTCTTCATTGAGCCGCATTCGCCGGAAAACTTCTTCGGTCGCGGCAGCTATTACGGCTTTACGGACGAGCATCTGCGCTTCGCCTTTTTCAGCAAGGCGGCCATGGAGTTTCTGTACAAGACTGGCAAGCGGCCCGAGATCATCCACACCCACGACTGGCAGACGGCCCTGGTGCCGGTGCTGCTGTACGAGTTGTACTGTCATCTGGGGATGGAACATCAACGCGTGGTTCACACCATCCACAATTTCAAGCATCAGGGGATTGCCGGCGAGAACCTGTTGTGGTTCAGCGGTCTGGGTCGGCCCGAGTACTACTATCGATCCGACCGTATGCAGGACGACTTTAACCCGACGGCGTTGAACCTGACCAAGGGGGCCATCACTTACGCCAATTTTGTTACCACGGTGTCGCCGCAGCACGCCCTGGAAGCGACCTCCACCGACCAGGGCTTCGGACTGGGGCACACGCTGCACCGCTTTCGCGCCAAGTTCGGTGGCGTCCTCAACGGCCTGGATTACGCATTCTGGAACCCCGCAACCGACCCACACATCCCATGCCACTACAATGCCGATCAGATCGACAACAAGTTCGGTAACAAAAAGGCGCTGCGCGACCGGCTGCTACTCAGGGAGGGTTACCAACCCATCGTCTCCTACGTCGGTCGTCTAGATACCCAAAAGGGCGTACACCTGATCCGCCACGCCTTGTTTTACGCCCTGGACAAGGGCGCGCAGTTCGTGCTGCTGGGGTCGAGTCCGGAGTCGGGTATCAACAACGATTTCTGGGATCTCAAGCACCGCTTGAACGACAATCACAACTGCCACCTGGAGATCGGCTTCGATGAGGAATTGGCGCACCTGATCTATGCCGGTTCCGACCTCATAGTGATGCCCTCGCTGTTCGAACCCTGCGGCCTGAGCCAGATGATCGCCCTGCGTTACGGCACGGTGCCCGTGGTGCGCGCGGTGGGCGGGTTGGTGGACACGGTGTTCGACCGCGACTATTCGGAAAAGCCGCCGGAACAGCGCAATGGCTACAGCTTCCGCGATGCCGACAATGCCGGGTTGGAATCGGCCCTGGGGCGGGCCCTGGGCCTATGGTGGGAGTATCCTCAAGAGTTCCGTCGCCTGATAAGGCAAGGGATGATTTACGACTATTCGTGGAATCATCCGGGCGCGGATTACCTGAACATCTACGACTACGTCCGTCACAAGTGACGGCGCCATGGTGAACTACGCATGAACGAGATCCCCGAATCAGTCGACGGACTGCCCAATCTTTCCGGTAACGAAGAACTCGTGCGGCGACGCCAGGAGGCCGCCGCCCAGCGCGAGCTGTACCGGCCGATCAGCCGGGTGGACTTTGGCGGCATCCGGGCGGCCTGCGCCGTCGCCCTGCACATGCATCAGCCGCTGATCCCCGCGGGGGGCGACGACCTGCATACTGCTGCGCTGATCAGCAACCTGCAATACATGATGGAGCACCAGGGTATCGGCGATAACCACAATGCGCCGGTGTTCCAGGCCTGCTATCGGCGCATGGGCGAGATCATCCCGGACCTGGTGCACCAGGGCTTGAGT
>JBFZDU010000039.1:0-4335 GCA_041307205.1 Gammaproteobacteria bacterium
GGGCAGTGGCAGCGACTCAGCTGGGATCAGGCGCTGACCGAGGTCGGCGACCAGCTGCTGCAGGTCCGCGAGCAGTCCGGGCCGGACTCGGTGTACTGGCTGGGCTCGGCCAAGCACAGCAACGAGCAGGCCTACCTGTTCCGCAAGTTCGCCGCCATGTGGGGCACCAACAACGTCGACCACCAGGCGCGGATCTGTCACTCCACCACGGTTGCCGGTGTCGCCAACACCTGGGGCTATGGTGCGATGACCAACTCCTACAACGACATTCACAACTCCAAGGCCATTCTGGTCATAGGCGGCAACCCCGCCGAGGCCCACCCGGTCTCGTTGCTGCACGTGTTCAAGGCCAAGGAACAGAACAATGCCCCGCTGATCGTGATCGATCCGCGCTTCACCCGCACCGCGGCCCACGCCAACCAGTACGTCCGCATCCGTCCCGGCACCGACGTACCCTTCGTCTGGGGCATGCTCTGGCACGTGTTCAAGAACGGCTGGGAGGACCAGCAGTTCATCCAGCAGCGCGTGTACGGCATGGACGAGGTCCAGACCGAGGTCGCCAAGTGGACGCCCGCGGAGGTCGAGCGGGTGACCGGCGTGCCCGAAGCACAGGTCTACGCCGTGGCCAAGACCATGGCCGACCACCGCCCGGGCACCTTCATCTGGTGCATGGGCGGCACCCAGCACACCATCGGCAACAACAACACCCGCGCCTACTGCATCTTCCAGCTGGCGCTGGGCAACATGGGCGTGAGCGGCGGTGGCACCAATATCTTCCGCGGCCATGACAATGTGCAGGGCGCCACCGACCTGGGGGTGCTGTCGAACGACCTGCCCGGCTACTACGGCCTGGCCGAGGGCGCCTGGAAGCACTGGTGCGGCGTCTGGGACCTGGACTACGACTGGGTGGCCGGTCGCTTCGACCAGGGCAGCTACGAGGAGAAGGACGGCGCGACCCTCAAGCCGATGAATACCAACGGCATCCCGGTATCGCGCTGGATCGACGGCGTGCTAGAGGACAAGGCCAACATCGCCCAGAAGGACAATGTCCGCGCCATGGTGTTCTGGGGTCATGCGCCGAACAGCCAGACCCGCGGCGCCGAGATGAAAAAGGCGATGGAAAAGCTCGACCTGCTGGTGATCGTCGACCCCTACCCCACGGCATCGGCGGTCATGCACGACCGCAGCGACGGGGTGTACCTGCTGCCGGCCTGCACCCAGTTCGAAACCTATGGTTCGGTGACCGCCTCGAATCGCTCGCTGCAGTGGCGCGACCGGGTCATGGCGCCGCTGTTCGAATCCCTGCCCGATCACACCATCATGTACAAGCTGGCCCGCAAGCTCGGCTTCGCCGACCAGCTGTGCAAGAACATACAGGTCAACAACGACGAGCCCCTGGTCGAGGACATCACCCGCGAGTTCAACCGCGGCATGTGGACCATCGGTTACACCGGCCAGAGCCCCGAGCGGCTGAAGACCCAGCAGCAGCACTGGGGCACCTTCGACTTCACCACCCTGCGGGCCGAGGGCGGCCCCTGCGACGGCGAGGTGTACGGTCTGCCCTGGCCCTGCTGGGGTACCCCCGAGATGAAGCACCCCGGCACGCCGAATCTCTACGACACCAGCATCCCGGTGGCCGAAGGCGGCCTGGGTTTCCGCGCCCGCTTCGGCGTCGAGCGCAACGGCGTCAACCTGCTGGCCGAGGGGTCCTACCCGGCCGGTTCCGAGATCAAGGACGGCTACCCGGAATTCACGGCCGAGCTGCTGCAAAAGCTCGGTTGGTGGGACGACCTGAGCGACGCCGAAAAGCAGGCGGCCGAGGGCAAGAACTGGAAAACCGACCTGTCCGGCGGCATCCAGCGCGTCGCCATCAAGCACGGCTGCGCCCCCTATGGCAATGCCAAGGCCAGGTGCGTGGTCTGGACCTTCCCCGACCCGGTGCCCATCCACCGCGAGCCCCTGTACACCTCGCGGCGCGACCTGGTGGACAAGTACCCGACCTACGAGGACCGCAAGAGCTTCTACCGGCTGCCGACCCGCTACGCCTCGGTGCAAGCGACCGACCATAGCGCGGACTACCCGATCATCCTCACCAGCGGTCGCCTGGTCGAGTACGAGGGGGGCGGCGACGAGACCCGCTCCAACCCCTGGCTGGCGGAGCTGCAGCAGGACATGTTCGTCGAACTGAACCCGCGCGATGCCAACAACGCCGGGGTGAAGGACGGCGACCCGGTCTGGGTCGAGGGTCCCGAGGGCGGACGGATCAAGGTCAAGGCCCTGGTCACGCGGCGCGTCGCGGCCGGCGTGGCCTTCCTGCCCTTCCACTTCGCCGGGCACTTCCAGGGCCGCGACCTGCGCGCCAAGTACCCGCCGGGCGCCGATCCCTATGTGTTGGGGGAGGCCGCCAACACCGCCCTGACCTATGGCTACGACTCGGTCACCCAGATGCAGGAG
Source organism: Gammaproteobacteria bacterium (assembly GCA_041307205.1). Lineage (GTDB taxonomy): Bacteria > Pseudomonadota > Gammaproteobacteria > Chromatiales > Chromatiaceae > JARRQB01. Next base: position 2,455 of record JBFZDU010000039.1, read on the forward strand.
ACCAAGGCGTCCCTGTGCCGCATCGAGAAGGCGTGAAACCGTTCGGAGGATGAACCATGGCTAGTATGAAGTTTTACTGCGACGCCGAACGCTGCATCGAATGCAACGGCTGCGTGACGGCGTGCAAGAACGAGCACGAGGTGCCCTGGGGCGTGAACCGGCGCCGGGTGGTCACCATCAACGACGGCGACCAGGGCGAGCGGTCGCTGTCGGTGGCCTGCATGCACTGCTCCGATGCGCCCTGCGCGGCGGTCTGCCCGGTGGACTGCTTCTACACCACCGCCGACGGCGTGGTGCTGCACGACAAGGACATCTGCATCGGCTGCGGCTACTGCTTCTACGCCTGCCCGTTCGGGGCGCCGCAGTTCCCGGCGGCCGGGGCCTTCGCCTCGCGCGGCAAGATGGACAAGTGCACCTTCTGCGCCGGCGGACCCGAGGCGGACCACAGCGCCGAAGAAAACCGCAAGTACGGCCGCAACCGCCTGGCCGAGGGCAAGCTGCCGCTGTGCGCGGAGATGTGTGCCACCAAGGCCCTGCTGGCCGGCGACGCCGACGTGGTGGCGGACATCTACCGCAAGCGCGTGGTGTACCGGGCCGCCAGTGCCATGGTCTGGGGCGCCGGGCTGCAACGGGCCAATTTCAGCGCCGGCAGTGACCTCAAGGGGCAGGCCACGGGCGGCGAATGAAGCGGTCTCCCCAAGGCAGGATCGCTGGAATGGCCCGGCGGCGGGCTGATCGAGGTAGCTATGCGTAACCGACCCTCCGCATATTGGCTGTTGATCCTCGTCCTCGGGGCCTTGGCCGGCTACACCGGCGGCGGCCACGCCGCTGCGGAACGCGACCTGGTCTTGGCCAATCCCGGCACCGAGCTGTGGCGCGCGGTGCGCCAGCGCGAGGCGCCGATGATCGGGAGCACCCAGGCCCGCAACGTCGCCGCCGGGCAACTGATCAACCCGGCGGGCGAGCAGTGGCGCGAGTTCCGGCGCGAGCGGCTGATTCCGATCGGTGGTCTGGTGCTGGCGGCAGCGGCCGGGGTCGTCGCCCTGCTGTTCCTGTTCCGCCCGGCCGTGCCCTTCGCGGGCGGCCCGAGCCGGCGGTGGGTGGAACGCTTCAACGCGGCCCGACGCGTCGGCCACTGGGTCATGGCGGTGGCGATGCTGCTGCTGGCCCTGACCGGCTTGATCCTGCTGTTCGGGCGATTCGGACTGCTGCCCTGGCTCGGCAGCGAGTCCTTCGGCGCGCTCGCGGGCCTCGCCAAGCAGAGTCACGACCTGCTCGGACCGGTATTCGTCGCCGCGCTGCTGGTGTTCTTCGTCCAGTTCCTGCGGCACAACCTGCCGGCACGCGGCGACCTGGGCTGGTTGTTGCGCCTCGGCGGCCTGATCGGCCACGGGCACCCGCCGGCGGGCTTTTTCAACGCCGGGGAAAAGACCCTGTTCTGGCTGGTGATCGTGCTGGGCACCGCCCTGTCGGTCAGCGGCCTGGTGCTGCTGCTGCAGATCTTTCAGCCCGAGCGCGCCACCGAGCAGCTGGCCCTGCTGGTGCATGCCGTCGCCGCAATCGGCCTGACCGCGGTGGTGTTCGGTCATATCTACATGGCGCTCTCGATCAAGGGCGCGCTGCAGAGCATGACCAGCGGCCGGGTCGATGCCAACTGGGCGCAGGACCACCACCGCCTGTGGTACGAGGACGTCGAGGCCCGGGGTTTGGTGCAGCAGGATGCCGGGACCCCGGCACCGCAGTCCGACGCACAATCAGAAACCGCCGCGTCCAGCCGGGTCTGAGGCGCTCCTTCGCACCCGCGCCTTCAGGCCCCACCGACGCCAGGCCTGGACCGGCGGGTCGCCACCGCCCTGCGGCCTTTTGCTATCCTCGCGGCAG
>JBFZDU010000040.1:0-5480 GCA_041307205.1 Gammaproteobacteria bacterium
TCGGCCCTGGCGGCCAACGCACCTGCGGGTTTCCTGCACGTGCCGGTAAAGGGCGCCAAGGACTTCCCGCCAGACACCCATATCAGTTATCAGGTCGCGCCGGACGACTGCACCGGCTGCGGCCTGTGCGTGGAGATCTGCCCGATCCGCGACCGGCAGGATCCGGCGCGCAAGGCGCTCAACATGGTGCCGGTGCAGCAGACGCGCGCCGAGGAACAGGCGAACTGGGCGTTCTTCCTCGGCCTGCCCGAGTTCGACCGCAGCCGGCTCAAGGAGACCACGCTCAAGGGCGCCATGATCATGCAGCCGCTATTCGAGTTCTCCGGCGCCTGCGTGGGCTGCGGCGAGACCCCCTACATCAAGCTCGCGACCCAGTTGTTCGGCGACCGCATGCTGATCGCCAACGCCACCGGCTGCTCGTCCATCTACGGCGGCAACCTGCCGACCACGCCCTACACCACCAATCCCGAGGGACGCGGCCCGACCTGGAACAATTCGCTGTTCGAGGACAACGCCGAGTTCGGCCTGGGCATGCGCGTGGCCATCGACAAGCAGGCGGAGCAGGCGCGCGAGTTGCTCGCGGCGCTGCGCGAGCCGATCGGGCCGGCACTGGTCGATGCCCTGCTCGCCGCGGACCAGCACGACGAGGCCGGCATCCAGGCACAGCGCGAACGCGTCGCGCAGTTGCAGGCACGGCTGGCGCAGCTCGAGCAGCCGGCCGCACGCACCCTCGCCGACCTCGCCGACTACCTGGTGAAGAAGAGCGTGTGGTTGATCGGCGGCGACGGCTGGGCCTACGACATCGGCTACGGCGGCCTGGACCATGTGCTCGCCACCGGCCGCAACGTCAATATCCTGGTGCTCGATACCGAGGTCTACTCCAACACCGGCGGTCAGACCTCCAAGGCGACGCCGCTCGGGGCGGTCGCCAAGTTCTCGGCGGGCGGCAAGCCGGTGATGAAGAAGGATCTGGCCATGATGGCCATGGCCTACGGCAATGTGTACGTCGCCCAGGTGGCGTTCGGCGCCAAGGACGTGCAGACACTGCGGGCCTTCCTCGACGCCGAGAGCTACGACGGCCCCTCGCTGATCATCGCCTACTCGCCCTGCATCGCCCACGGCATCGACCTGGCGCACAATCTGCGCCAGCAGGATCTGGCGGTAAACGCCGGCCACTGGCCGCTATTCCGCTACGATCCGCGCAAGGCCGCGGCCGGCGAGAATCCCTTGCACCTCGACAGCAAGGAACCGTCCATCCCGTACCGCGATTTCACCTCCACCGAGACCCGTTTCGCGGTGCTGGAGCGGACCCACCCGGATGCGGCGGCGCGTTTCCTGAAGCAGGCCGAAGGCCAGGCCGCTGCCCGCTTCCGCCTCTATGAACAACTGGCGCACCTGGCCGTGGAGGGCAAAGCGCATGATCCCCAGACCTGACCGCCGCTGGGGCTGCGTCCTGCTGCTCGTCAGCGGCCAGGCGGCGCTCGCCGCGCTGCCCGGCGATTTCGCCACTGTGCAACGCAACGGCCGGGTGCTGGCCCAGGTGGCCGAAGACCTGCCGCCGGGCAAGTTGAGCGCCACCCTGGTCTGTCTCGATGGGCACCAGTTCGCGCTCGGCGCCATGTTGGGATCCGGCCCGGGCAGCACCTCGGCGGTCAGCATAGTGCAGGTCTATACAGCCGGCGACGGGCCGCATCGGCCCGCCACCTGCGACACCCGTTGAAACCGGTTCACCTGGGGGCAGACGCATGGAACTCACCACCAACTGGCTCGGACTGACACTGAAGAACCCGCTGGTCCCCTCGGCCTCGCCGCTGTCGCGCAGCCTCGACGCCGCCCGGCAGCTGGAAGACGCCGGCGCCGCCGCCATCGTCATGTATTCGCTGTTCGAGGAGGCGGTGCGCGCCGAAGAGGAAGGCATGGTGCGCTTCCTGCACCACCAGGACCACGGCCATGCCGAGGCCGACGGCTTCCTGCCGGCGCACCAGGATTTTCCCGGCGAACTCGACCGCTACCTGGAGCAGGTCGCGGCGCTCAAGGCCTCGCTCGAGATCCCGGTGGTGGCCAGCCTCAACGGCGTCACCGCCGGTGGCTGGATGGAACACGCCCGCGAGATCCGCGACGCCGGTGCCGATGCCCTGGAGCTGAACGCCTACTATGTCGCCGCCGACCCCTGGGAGGAAGGCGTCTACGTCGAGCAGCGCTACATCACCCTGTTGAAGAGCCTGCGCGCGACCGTGGACATCCCGATCAACATGAAGCTCTCGCCCTGGTTCAGCTCGGTCGGCCACATGGTCAAAGCGCTGGAACACGCGGGCGCGGCCGGGGTGTCGCTGTTCAACCGCTTCTACCAGCCGGACATCAACATCGACGCGCTGCGCCTGCAGCACAGCCTGCACCCCAGCGACTCCGCCGACGCGCTGCTGGCGATGCGCTGGGTAGCCATGCTGCACGGCCGGCTGGAGTGTTCGCTGGGCGCGACGGGCGGCATCCACACCACCGCGGACGCGCTCAAACTGCTGCTCGCCGGCGCCGACGTGGTGCACCTGTGCACCAGCCTGCTGCAGCGGGGGCCGCAACACCTCGGCTTGATCCTGCGCGAATTGCAGGCCTGGATGGATCAACAGGGCTTCGACTGCATCGACGACTTCCGCGGGCGCCTGAGCCAACTGAGCGTGCAGGACCCGGCCGCGTTCGAACGCCTCAATTACATCCGGGTGCTGGACAATTACAGCTTCCACCCGGGGGTGTGGAGCTGACCAAGCTGCCCACCGGGCACCGCCGCATCGCGCCGGCGGCGAATTTTCCCCTCGACGCCCCGCTGCACTAGAATGGCAGCGATCCTTCACGGAGCCCGGCACCGGCAGCATGAAGCGCGACGACCACAACGCCCCCTCCCGGGCCCATCCGGACACGCACCAGCGCGGCCAGGACAAGGTCAGCCGGATCCCGGTCAAGGTGGAGCCGGCCCGGGAGCTGCCACGCAAACCGGGCTGGATTCGCGCCCGGGCCCCGACCGGCGCGGGCGTGGCCCGCATCAAGCAGATCCTGCGCGACCGCAAGCTCAGCTCGGTGTGCGAAGAGGCGGCCTGCCCGAACCTCGGTGAATGCTTCAGCCACGGCACCGCCACGTTCATGATCATGGGCGACCTCTGCACCCGCCGCTGCCCCTTCTGCGACGTGGCACACGGCAAACCCCAGCCCCTGGACCCGGACGAACCGCGGCAGCTGGCCGCAGCCATTGCCGAGATGCGCCTGGCCTATGTGGTGGTGACCTCGGTGGACCGCGACGACCTGCGCGACGGCGGCGCGGCGCACTTCGCCGCCTGCATCGGGGCGATTCGGGACCTGGCACCGCACACCCGGATCGAGGTGCTGGTGCCGGATTTCCGCGGCCGCATGGCCATCGCCCTGGCGCAGTTCGACGCGGCGCCGCCGGACGTGTTCAACCACAACCTGGAGACCGTCCCGCGGCTGTACCGCGAGGCCCGCCCCGGCGCCGACTACGCCTGGTCGCTGCGCTTGCTGCGGCAATTCAAGCGCGCGCACCCGGGCGTCCCGACCAAGTCCGGCCTGATGCTGGGCCTGGGCGAGGATCTGGTCGAGGTGGAACAGGTGCTGCGCGACCTGCGTGCCCACGACTGCGACATGCTGACCCTGGGGCAATACCTGCAGCCGAGCCGCGAGCACCTGCCGGTGCGCCGGTTCGTGACCCCGCAGGAATTCGACCGGCTGCGTGAACTGGGCGAGGCCATGGGCTTCAGCAATGTCGCCAGCGGCCCGATGGTGCGCTCCTCCTACCACGCCGACCGGCAGGCCAACCCCGTGCTGGGGTCGGCATGAGCCTGGACCTGGTCTGGCGCGGCCTGCTCAAGGCCCTGGTGCTGCCGCCCGGCAGCCTGGTCCTGCTGCTGCTGTTCGCCCTGCTGGCATGGCGCTCGCTGGGCCGGCTGCTGGTGCTGCTGACCGCTGCCGCGCTCTACCTGCTCAGTACGCCGTTCATGGCCGGCTGGCTCGCCACCGGCCTGGAGACCGCCCACCCGGCCGACCCCGCGACCCTGCGTGACCAGGGCGTGCAGGCCATCGTCGTGCTGCTGGCCGGGCGCCAGACCGCGGCGCCCGAGGCCGGCGGCGATACGGTATCGCGCCTGAGCATGGACCGCCTGGTACACGCCGCCCGGTTGCAGCGCGCCACCGGCCTGCCGGTGATCCTCAGCGGCGGCCGCGCCGGGGCCGACGGCCCGCCGCTGGCCGAGCTGGGCGCCCGCACGCTCCAGGACGACTTCGGCATAGCCCCGCTGGCCCTGGAAACGGACAGCAACAACACCTGGGAGAATGCGCACTATCTGGCGCCCCTGCTGACCGAGCAGGGCATCACCAAGGTCGCCGTGGTAACCCACGCCTGGCACATCCCCCGGGCCGAATACAGCTTCGCCCAGGCCGGCGTGGCCACCCTGCCCGCCCCGACCTACTTCGTGCACCGCGACACGCCGCCGCAATGGAACGACTGGCTGCCCAGCGCCCAGGCCCTGGCGGACAGCGCCAAGCTGCTGCACGAGCACCTGGGGTTGTTCTGGTACCAGCAGGTGCGTCAGGGGAGCCGCTGAACCGCGCCCCCGGCCAGGTCCCGACGCGAGTTTCCCGGCCGAGCCTCAGCGGGCGCTGACGCCCCGGGACTTCAGGTGGCGGATGATGACGGTGTCGGTGCGGTTCTTGGACGTGGCCGCCTTCATGAAGATGACCACCCGATCGATATCGCGGATCACGCCCTTGATGATTTCGTCATCGGGCAACGCGGCGCTGATCGAGCTGAAGGCGAGGTCCATCAGGGCCTGGTCGTTTCGGGCTATGCCGATCGCGTAAGCGATGTAACACGCGGCGCTGGGGTGACGCGCATTGATGCGTTTGGCAAAACTCCGCCACGACTGCTCCCACTCGTGCCACTCGATGCTGGACACCTCGCTCTTGGCGGTGCGCAGGAACAGGGTCGCCCTGACCAATTCCTTTTTCCAGTCCCAGTCGTCGGCGGCCAATTGGCGACGCTCGCGCTCGATCGCCCGGGCATGGTGGTGCTGGCAGTGTTCACACTGGTAATAGCAGGACAGCACATAGGCAATATATTCACGATCGAGCATGCTCAATACGAAGGGATCGGACTCTCCAGGAACCCCTGTGAACACGTGGGCGTGGAGTTCGGTCAGCACATCGTTGAAGGCCCGCCCCAGGACGGGATGCTGCTCTGTGTCGGCCATGTCTTACCTCTTACGGCGTTCGCGGCTGGGATTTGCCGGTGATTGACGGATGCCGGGACCGCGGCAAGTCTAACGTGAAGGTCGCAAAGCACCGGCGCCCCCGCTGGCAGAGCGGTGGAGTGAGGGAGCCCCGCACACCCCGAACACAAGACGCCACGGCGCCGGTCCCGCTCACGACCCCCGCTCGCGACGCTGCAACGCCAAGCCACCCTGCAGCATGATCAGATCATG
>JBFZDU010000041.1:0-3235 GCA_041307205.1 Gammaproteobacteria bacterium
CTGGCGGCGGCGGGCGTGGGCGCGGTGCTGATTCCCTATCCGCACGCCGTGGACGATCACCAGACCCGCAACGCCCGCTACCTCACCGCGGCCGGGGCCGGGCAACTGCTGCCGCAATCCGAACTCAGCGCGCGGTCCCTGGCGGCCTTGCTGCAGCGACTGTGTGGCGATCGCTCGGGCCTGTTGACCATGGCCGTCGCGGCCCGCCGCCTGGCGCGGCCCGATGCCGCAGCACGGGTGGCCGATCATTGCGAGGAGGTGGCGGCATGACCGACCAGGGCGTCAACGCGCGTCGCCACGCCGCCGAGGCCATGGGGCGGATCCGGCGCCTGCACTTCGTCGGCATCGGCGGCGCCGGTATGAACGGGATCGCCCAGGTGATGCTCAACCTGGGCTATGCGGTGTCCGGCACCGACCTGCGCGAGAACCCGGCGACCCAGCGCCTGGCCGAGCAGGGTGCGGTGATCCATATCGGTCACGCCGCCGCGCACGTCGCGGGTGCCGACGCCGTGGTGATCTCCAGCGCCGTCAAGCCTGACAACCCCGAGGTGGCCGCGGCCCGCGCGGCGCGTATCCCGGTGGTGCCGCGGGCCGAGATGCTGGCCGAGATCATGCGCTTCCGGTACGGCGTGGCGGTCGCGGGGACGCACGGCAAGACCACGACGACCAGCCTGGTGGCCAGCCTGCTGATCGAGGGCGGCCTCGATCCCACCTTCGTGATTGGCGGGCGGCTCAACGCGGCCGGCAGCTATGCCCGGCTTGGTGCCGGCGAGGTGCTGGTGGCCGAGGCGGACGAGAGCGATGCCTCGTTCCTTTACCTGCAGCCGCAGTTGGCGGTGGTTACCAATATCGATGCCGACCACATGGCGACCTATGGCGGCGATTTCGACCGCCTGCGCGCGGCATTCGCGGAGTTCCTGCACCACCTGCCGTTCTATGGCCTGGCCGTGCTGTGCGGCGACGACCACGAGGTCCGCCAGCTGTTGCCCGCCATCAGCCGCCCGGTGCTGACCTACGGTACGGGCGCGGACCTGGACCTGCGTGCCGTCGAGATCCGCCAGGCCGGCCACCACACGCATTTCGAAGTGCAGCCGCGCACCGGCGATGGCTTCGCGGTACGGCTCAATCTGCCGGGCCGGCACAATGTGCTCAACGCGCTGGCGGCGATCGCGGTGGCACGCGAACTGGGGGTGGGTACGACGCACATCCAGGCCGCGCTGGCGGGCTTCCAGGGTATCGGCCGGCGTTTCCAGGTCCACGAAGGCCAGTTGACCAACGGCGGCCGGGTGATGCTGGTCGACGACTACGGGCATCACCCGCGCGAGTTGGCCGCGACCCTGGCGGCGGCGCGCGAGGGCTGGCCCGGGCGCCGCCTGGTGCTGGCGTTCCAGCCGCACCGCTACTCGCGCACGCGTGATGCCTTCGACGACTTCGTCAAGGTGTTGTCGACCGCCGACGTGCTGGTGCTAACCGAGGTGTACGCGGCTGGCGAAGACCCGGTAGCGGGCGCCACCGGCCGCGATCTCAGTCGCGCCGTGCGGGTTCGCGGCCAAGTCGACCCGGTGTTCGTCGATGCGGTGTGCGAGCTGCCCCAGGTCCTGGCCGGCCTGTTGCGCGACGGCGACATCCTGCTGACCATGGGCGCGGGCGACATTGGCGCCATCGCGGCCCAGCTGCCGAAGGAGCTGTGCCGATGACAGCGGGCAATGTCATGCGCTGGTTGCGGATGGGTTGCGGGGAGCCCTTGCTGCGCCGCACGCTGTTCGGCGCACCTACGCCGCCGCGACCCGCGGCGCCGGGACCCCGGCCCGCGGGCCACCCCGGGCAGCGCAGGCCAGGTCCATGATGTCCGCTCGCCAAGACGGCCCATTGCGTGGCGAGCTGCTCGCGAACGAGCCACTGGCCCGTTACACCAGCTGGCGGGTGGGCGGTCCGGCGCGCCGACTCTACCGCCCCGCGGATGCCGCAGACCTGGTGGCCTTTCTGCAGATCCTGCCGGCCGAGGAGCCGCTGCTATGGCTGGGCCTGGGCAGCAATCTGCTGATTCGCGACGGCGGCTTCCCCGGTACCGTTATCGTCACCCAGGGTCGGGTCAACGAGATCGCGGCACTGCCCGGCGAGCGGATCCGCGCCGAGGCGGGGGCTGCCTGTGCCCATGTGGCGCGTTTGGCGTCGCGGCTGGGGTTGTGCGGCGTTGCCTTCCTCGCCGGCATCCCCGGCACCATGGGCGGCGCCCTGGCCATGAACGCGGGGGCTTTCGGGGGTGAAACCTGGGGGCGGGTGCTGAGCGTCGAGACCGTGGACCGCGCCGGGGTGGTGCGACGCCGCACCCCGGTGGACTACCAGATCGGCTACCGCGTGGTGCAGGGCCCGCCGGGCGAATGGTTCCTCAGTTGCGAACTGCAATTGACGCCGGGTGATGCGCAGGCCGAACAGCAGGAGATTAAACGCCTGCTGGCGCGGCGCAGTGCCACCCAGCCGACCAATCAGCCCAGCTGCGGCTCGACCTTCCGCAACCCGCCGCGCGACTTTGCGGCGCGGCTGATTGAAACGGCGGGTTTGAAAGGGCACAGCATCGGCGGCGCCGCGGTGTCGCACAAGCACGCCAACTTCGTGGTCAACACCGGGCAGGCGACCGCAGCGGATATCGAGGCGTTGATCGAGCACATGCAGGCGCGGGTGGAGCAGGTACACGGGGTGCGCCTGCTGCGCGAGGTGCATATCGTGGGGGAGCGGGTATGACGCAGCAGGCGCGGGACTTCGGCAAGGTGGCGGTGTTGATGGGCGGTTGGGCCGCCGAGCGCGCGGTCTCCCTGGTCAGCGGCCGCGCCGTGCTGGCGGGCCTGCAGCGCCGTGGTGTCGACGCGCACGGCATTGACGTGCAACCGGACATCCTGCAGGTGCTGTCTGCAGCGCACTACGACCGCGTTTTCATCGTGCTGCACGGCCGTGGTGGCGAGGACGGCGTGATCCAGGGGGCGTTGGAGATCCTCGGCTTGCCGTACACCGGCAGCGGCGTGATGGGTTCGGCTATCGGCATGGACAAGTACCGCAGCAAGCTGGTGTGGCAGGGGGTGGGTTTGCCGACCCCCGGCTTCGCCATCATCGAGTGCGAGGCCGATCTCGCGGCCGCCGCGGAACTGGGTTTCCCCTTGATGGTAAAACCGACCCGCGAGGGCTCGAGCATCGGCATGGCGCGCGCCGCCGATGCCCCGGGAGTGCGGGCCGCCTGGGA
>JBFZDU010000042.1:0-7835 GCA_041307205.1 Gammaproteobacteria bacterium
GTTCCCGGTAGTCCTGCAGCGCAATGCGTATCGGCCAGCCGGCGCAACGCGCTTGGGCGAGCGCCTGCTGTTCCCGCGACACCGTGATGCCCAGGACCTCGACGCCATAGTGCTCGGCCGCATAGCGGGCGAGGCCGCCCCAGCCGCAGCCGATATCCAGCAGGCGTTGACCGGGCTGCAATTGCAGCTTGCGGCAGATGAGATCGAGCTTGGCAAGCTGCGCCTCGGCCAGGTCCGTCGCCTGCGCCCAGTAGCCGCAGGAGTAGCTCATGGTCGGGTCGAGCATGGCCTCGAATACGTCGTTGCCGATGTCGTAGTGCCGCTCGCCGACCTCGAAGGCGCGACCTGGCGACTGGTGATTGAACAGCAGTTCGCGCAGGACCGCGGCGAACCAGCGCAGTCGCTTCAACTGTTGGACCTTGGCGTTGAGGTGCGAGCGCAATAGCCGGGTGAAGGTTTCATCGAGGCGCACGCTGTCCCACAAGCCATCCATGTAGGCCTCGCCGAATCCCAGGGAGCCCTTGAGCAAGACGCGGCGATAGAGCGCCGGGTCGTGGACCTGGATGTCCCAGGGTCGGCTGCCGTTGAAGCTCACCCCCGAGCCCTGCAGCAGGCTGCGCAGCGCACGCGGGGCGGTGGCGGGATGCCGGGTGTCGGTGTCGAAGTGGTCGGATTGCTTGGTTGGTGCTGCCATGCCGTTGTCTCCCTTTGCAGTGCGCCGCCTGGCACGGGCGTTTGCTGTCCTCAGGGATAAGTCCACTGATAAAAATAAATCACCGAGCCGTGCGATGAAATGCGCCGCCGCACTGCCGGCAGCGTATTAGCGTTACTTTGGCCCCTGTCGGATTGTGCCGGTAAGCCAGGCGCGGCCCTCGGTTGCGATGATGCCGTCGCAGTTAAGTGCAGTCGCCCAGCGGTTTTTGAGACAGATCAAGATTTGCCCGGGTCGGCGGCAGTCCTTGATCTTGATCAAGTAATCGAACCGGGTATCGGACTTATGTGATCGATACGAAAAACATAACGAGCGGAGCGAGGAGATGGAGGCAGGTTGCGTGGACCTGCAGCGGCGGCAATTGCTGCACGGCGCGGTGGTGTCTGCCCGCTGGCCGGTGCGCCCGCCCTGGGCCGTGCCGGAGGCGCGCTTCGCAGACCTGTGCACGCGTTGCGACCGCTGCCGCACGGCCTGTGGTGAGCGCCTGATCCGGCGCGGATCCGGCGCTTATCCCGAAGTCGATTTCAGCCGTGCCGGGTGCACCCTGTGCGGTGCCTGCCTGCGCAGCTGCGAGACTGGCGCCCTGCCCGCCGTACCCGCACCGGAGCGGCCCTGGCGCCACGGCGTCCGCGTTCTCGCCAATTGCCTCGCCGCCCGGGGGGTGGTCTGCCGCAGCTGTGCCGATGCCTGTCCGGGCGGCGCGCTCCGTTTCCAGCTGCGCACCGGCGGACGGGCCGTACCGCTGGTGTCGCCGAGCGCCTGCAACGGCTGTGGCGCCTGCCTGGCCCCCTGTCCGGTGCAAGCGGTCGCCTTGGATTTTTCGACCACGGAGCCCGGGTCATGAGCGAGTACAACGTCTGCGGACTGCTGGTGCATGCGCGCCCCGGCATGGCGGTCGGGGTCCAGGCGCGCCTGGCGGCACTGCCCGGGGTCGAGGTGCATGCCAGGACAACGGACGACCGCCTGGTGGTCAGCGTGGAGGACGCCCCGCAGTGCCCCTGCCTGGAAACCTTGACCCGACTGCAGGATATCGAGGGGGTGCTGGCGACCGCACTGGTCTACCAGCACACCGACCAAGACTGAAACCCGACCCAGAGGAGCCAGCCTCATGAAACTGACGCGGCGAGATTTCATCAAGAGCAATGCGGTCGCGGCCACGGCCGCCGTGGCCGGGGTGACCATTCCCGGGATCGAGGGCGCGCTGGCGGCGGGCGACACCGACATCCGCTGGGACAAGGCGCCGTGCCGCTTCTGCGGCACCGGCTGCTCGGTGCTGGTCGGTGTGAAAGGCGACCGGGTGGTGGCAACCCAGGGTGACCCGGACGCCCCGGTGAACCGCGGCCTGAACTGCATCAAGGGTTACTTCCTGTCCAAGATCATGTATGGCAAGGACCGGATCGCCCAGCCCTTGCTGCGCAAGAAGAACGGCAAGTTCGACAAGGAAGGCGACTTCGAGCCCGTGTCCTGGGACGAGGCCTTCGACGTCATGGCCGAGAAGTGGAAGGCGGCGATCCGGCAGGACCTGGCGGACAACCAGGGCAAGTCGGCCGAGGAACTGACCTCGCGGGTCGGCATGTTCGGTTCCGGCCAGTGGACGGTGTTCGAAGGCTACGCGGCGTCCAAGCTGTACAAGGCCGGCTTCCGTTCCAACCACATCGACCCGAACGCGCGCCACTGCATGGCCTCGGCGGTCGTGGCCTTCATCCGCGCCTTCGGTGCCGACGAGCCCATGGGTTGCTATGACGATCTCGAACATGCCGACACCTTCGTGCTGTGGGGCGCGAACATGGCCGAGATGCACCCGGTGCTGTGGTCGCGCCTCACCGACACGCGCCTGACCAAGCCGGGCTGCGAGGTGCACGTCCTCTCGACCTTCACCAACCGCTGCTTCGAACTGGCCGACAACGGCGTGATCTTTGCCCCGCAGACCGATCTGGCGATTCTCAACTACATCGCCAACTACATCGTCCAGCACGACGCGGTGAACTGGGACTTCGTCAACCGGCACGTCAACTTCAACAAGACCCCGACCGATATCGGCTATGGCCTGCGGCCCGATCACCCGCTAGAAAAGGCGGCCAAGAACCCCGGCAAGGGCAAGCTCGCCAAGATCGATTTCGAGGAATACAAAAAGGCGCTCGAACCCTACACCCTGGAGTACGTATCCGAACTGTCGGGGGTGCCCAAAGACCAGCTGGAGCGCCTGGCCAGGGTCTACGCCGATCCGCAGCGCAAGGTGACCTCGTACTGGACCATGGGGTTCAACCAGCACGTGCGTGGCGTCTGGGTCAACGGCCTGCTGTACAACCTGCACCTGCTGACCGGCAAGATCTCGGAGCCGGGCAACAGCCCCTTCTCCTTGACCGGGCAGCCCTCGGCCTGCGGCACGGCGCGCGAAGTCGGCACCTTCTCCCATCGCCTGCCGGCGGACCTGGTGGTGGACAAGCCCGAACACCGGGCCTTTGCCGAGCGGGTCTGGCAGCTGCCCGAAGGCACGCTGCCGGGCAAGATCGGCTATCACGCCGTGTTGCAGAGTCGCATGCTCAAGGACGGCAAGCTGAACTGCTATTGGGTGACGACCAACAACAATATGCAGGCCGGACCCAACATCAACGAGGAGATGTACCCGGGCTGGCGCAACCCGGCCAACTTCGTGGTGGTGTCCGATCCCTACCCGACGGTGTCGGCGATGGCCGCCGACCTGATCCTGCCGACGGCAATGTGGACCGAGAAGGAGGGGGCCTTCGGCAACGCCGAGCGGCGCAGCCAGTTCTGGCGCCAGCAGGTGCGGGCGCCGGGCGAGTCGCGCTCGGACCTGTGGCAGTTCGTGGAGTTCTCCAGGCGCTTCAAGGTCGAGGAGGTCTGGCCCGAGGAACTGATCGACAAGCAGCCCGAAGTGCGCGGCAAGACCTTGTTCGAGGTGCTGTATGCCAACGGCGCCGTGAACAAGTACCCGCAGCAGCAGGTGACCGACGACCGCGGCAACGTCTATCCCAACGACGAGATGGCGAGTTTCGGCTTCTATCTGCAAAAGGGCCTGTACGAGGAGTATCGGCGCTTTGGCCTCGAAGGGCCGAAACAGGGTCACGAGCTGGCCGAGTTCGACGCCTACCACAAGGTGCGTGGCCTGCGCTGGCCGGTGGTGGACGGCAAGGAGACCCTGTGGCGCTACCGCACCGGCTATGACCCGTTCGTGGTGGCCGAGGAGGGCATCAAGTTCTACGGCAACCCGGACGGTCGGGCCAACATCATCTTCGCGCCCTACGAACCGCCGGCGGAGTCGCCGGATGCCGAGTACGACCTGTGGCTGGCCACCGGGCGGGTGCTCGAACACTGGCATTCGGGTTCCATGACCCGGCGCGTGCCCGAGCTGCACCGGGCCGTCCCCGAGGCGGTGATCTTCATGCACCCCGAGGACGCCAGGCGGCGCGGGCTGGCCAACGGGAAGGTGGCACGGATCGCCAGCCGCCGCGGCGAGATCACCGCCCGCGTCGAGACCCGCGGCCGCAACCAGATGCCCGAAGGCCGGGTGTTCGTACCCTTCTTTGATGCCGGGCGTCTGGTCAACAAGTTGATTCTGGATGCCACCGACCCGCTGTCCAAGGAAACGGACTTCAAGAAATGCGCGGTAAAGGTGATGAAGGCCTGAAGCAAAGTGGGCCGGACCGCGTTGACCGACTCGGCCGGTCGGGCGGTCCCGGCGGGACCGGGTGCGAGTCATGAGCGAGCACGAGCGCGACAAAGCCGATACCAATGCCGGTCGGCGCCGGTTTCTGCAGGACAGCCTGCGCACCGCGTGCGCCGTCGGCCTGGTGACCCTGGGCTTGGGGTTTTACAACCGCCAGTCGCGGGCGCTCCCGGCCACCGCGATCCGCCCGCCCGGGGCGTTGTCCGAAGACCTGTTCCTCGGTGCATGCGTGCGCTGCGGGCTGTGCGTGCGTGATTGCCCCTACCATACCTTGAAGCTCGCCGAGCTGGGTGAGCAGGTGGCGGTGGGTACGCCGTACTTCGAGGCGCGCGCCATCCCCTGCGAGATGTGCGTCGACATACCCTGCGTCAAGGCCTGTCCCACCGACGCGCTGGATCATGCCCTCACCGATATCAACCAGGCGCGCATGGGCCTGGCCGTGGTGGTCGATCAGGAGGCATGCATCGCCTTCCAGGGGCTGCGCTGCGAGGTCTGCTTCAACATCTGCCCGGTGCGCGGCAAGGCCATAGTGCTCGACTACCAGCACAATGCCCGCAGCGGCAAACACGCCCTGTTCATCCCGGTGGTCAATTCCTCCGACTGCACGGGCTGCGGCAAGTGTGAGCAGGCCTGCATTCTCGACGCGGCGGCGATCAAGGTCTTCCCGGTCGCCTTGGCCAAGGGCCTGCTGGGTCGCCATTACCGCCTGGGCTGGGAGGAAAAGCGCGCCGCCGGTGGCAGCCTGGTCGCGCCGGATACCGAGCACCGTTACAACCTGCCCGACGGCATGCGCTACGAGTACTCGGGCCGGGGCTTGATCCGCGACGACGCCGGCGAGCCGCCGTTTCCCGCCAACCCGCTGGATACACTCAATCGCAAGGGGGGACCCTGAGTTGCATGCCTTCCCGCAACGACCGGGTGGTGCTGCCGTGGCCGGCAAGGGCTGGTTGTGTGCGCACCAGTGGCTGTTGTGGCGGCGCCTGAGCCAACTGGCGGTGCTGGGGCTGTTCCTCGCCGGACCCTGGCTGGGGGTCTGGATCGTCAAGGGTAACCTGGCCGCCAGTCTGACCCTGGGGGTGCTGCCGCTGACCGATCCGCTGGTGCTGTTGCAGCAACTGCTGGCCGGCCATTGGCCGCAGCTCGTGGCCTTCACCGGGGTGGGCATAGTGCTGGTGTTCTACCTGCTGGTGGGCGGGCGGGCCTACTGCGCCTGGGTGTGCCCGGTGAACCTGGTCACCGACGTCGCGGCCTGGCTGCGCGCGCGCCTGGGCATCAAGGGCGGGGCGCATTTCTCGCGCCGGGTCCGCTACTGGCTGCTCGGGGCCATGCTGCTCGGGGCGGCGATCAGCGGCGGCATTCTCTGGGAACTGGTCAACCCGGTCTCCCTGGTGTTCCGTGGCCTGGTGTTTGGCATGGGTCTGGCCTGGGGACTGGTGGCGGCGGTGTTCGTGTTCGACCTGCTGGTCAGCCGGCGCGGCTGGTGCGGTCACCTGTGCCCGGTGGGCGCCTTCTACGGCCTGCTCGGCCAGGTGAGCCTGGTGCGGGTCAGCGCACTCAACCGGTCGCAGTGCAACGACTGCATGGACTGCTTCGCCGTGTGCCCGGAGCAGCAGGTGATCCGGCCGGCGCTCAAGGGCGCGGCGGCAGGCAACGGGCCGGTGATCCTGTCCGGCGACTGCACCAACTGCGGGCGCTGCATCGATGTCTGTGCCCGGGATGTGTTTCGTTTTTCCAGTCGCTTCCACAACGACCCGACCCGCGTCGGCGTCCATGAAAAGAGTGAGGTTCTGCCATGAACAAGCACTTGCAGCTCGGTGTCGTGCTCACCCTGGGTCTGGTCCTCGCCCCGCTGTCGGCCGGCGCGGCGAAGCTGGTTTCGGAGCGGGGCGAGACGGCGATCACGGCACCCTCGGTCGCGCCGGAACAGCGGTTGCGCGTGATCAACGACAAGGACCCGATCCCCGTGACCTTCAAGGAACAGCCACCGCTGGTGCCGCACAAGATCGACGAGTACGAGGTCAATCTGGCGGTGAACAAATGCCTCGATTGTCACAGCAAGGAGCAGGCCGAGCAGAAGGACTCCACCCCGGTCAGCGAGAGCCACTACCAGGGCAGCGACGGCAAGCAGCTGTCGTCGCTGGCGCCGCGGCGCTATTTCTGCACCCAGTGCCATGTCCCCCAGGCCGACGTCGCACCGCTGGTGGAAAACCTGTTCCAGCCCGCCAAGGTGGTCACGACCAAGTAGGTCGGGGTGCCGCTGCGCGCCGCCAGCCGGGGCGCTGCCAGGTCCCGCTCGCCTCCGGTGCGGGACCCGCCGGGGCGCGGACGCCGCTGCGTGCCCATTCACGGCACGGCGTGCTTGCCGGATAATCGGCGGTTTACGGACGCCAGGGGAAGCCCGTGAAGTTCACCGTCGATTCGTTCCGCGCCTGGGAACGCAAGAAGATCACGCTGCTCGGCATGTCGGGCGTGGGCAAGACCTACCTGTCGGCCCTGCTGCGGCGCCACGACTGGTTCCACTACTCGGGCGACTACCGCATCGGCACGCGCTACCTCGACGAATCCATCCTGGACCTGATCAAGTACCAGGCCATGCAGGTGCCCTTCTTGCGCGAGCTGCTGCGCCGCGACTGGATCTTCATCCGCAACAACATCAAGGTGAACGACCTGGGGCCGGTGCTGTCGTTCGTCGGCAAGCTCGGCGACCCGGAGCGTGGCGGGGTGCCGCTGGAGGACTTCGAGCGCCGCCAGGCCCAGTACCGCGAGGCGGAGATCGCGGCCATGTTCGACGTGCCGGCCTTCATCGACAAGGCCGAACACATCTATGGCTACCGGCATTTCGTGAACGACGTCGGCGGTTCCTTGTGCGAGCTGGAAGAGCCGGCGGTCATAGAGCTGCTCGGCAAGCAGACCCTGATCCTGTACATCCAGGTGACCGACCGGGAGGAGGAACAGAAGCTGATCAGCCGGGCCCAGAGCGATCCCAAACCCTTGTACTACCGCCCCGAGTTCCTGCGTGAGCAGCTGGCGATTTATCTGCGGGAGCAGGGTATGCAGTACGCGGCCGAGATGGATCCGGACGAATTCACCCGCTGGGTGTTCCCGCGCCTGTTCCACTCGCGCATCCCGCGTTACGAGGCCATCGCCCGGCCGCACGGTTACACCGTGACCTCCCGCGAGGTCGCGCAGGTGCGCGACGAGCAGGACTTCCTGGCCCTGCTGGAACAGGCGATTGCCCGCGCCGCCTGAGCCTGGCCCCCATTGACCGGACCCCTGCCATGCCGCTAGTCGCCCACAATGACCTGCCGACCTTCGCCCGTCTGCGCGAGGAAGGGCTGCGGGTGCTGCCGCCCGAGCGGGCCCGCGATCAGTACATCCGCGAGCTGCACATCGGCCTGTGCAACATGATGCCGGACAAGGCGCTGGCCGCGACCG
>JBFZDU010000043.1:0-10980 GCA_041307205.1 Gammaproteobacteria bacterium
CGGAGCAGTGGGTGTTGTTTCGGCACGTGCTGCAGAACGCCTTGATACCCATCCTGACGGGCGTCGTGGTGGTATTGCCATTGCTATTCATCGGCAGCCTCCTGACCGAGTCGTTCTTCGGCATACCCGGATTGGGCAGCTACACCATTGACGCCATCGAGCGCCAGGACTTCGCCATCGTGCGCGCGATGGTGTTCCTCGGCGCCGTGCTCTATATCCTGGGCCTGGTGTTGACCGACATCTCCTACACCCTGGTCGACCCGCGGGTCAGGCTGTCCTGACCCGATCATGCCCAAGCTCGCGCTGCTCTGGACGGAC
The DNA here is from genome assembly GCA_041307205.1 of Gammaproteobacteria bacterium. GTDB lineage: Bacteria > Pseudomonadota > Gammaproteobacteria > Chromatiales > Chromatiaceae > JARRQB01. The sequence goes on from JBFZDU010000043.1 coordinate 319, forward strand.
TCGCTGATCTGGTTGCTGGTGGCCATCAGCCTGGCGTTCGCCTGGCAGGTGGCACGCCAGGAGCACCTGCGGGCGCCGTGGCGTCGCGTGGCACAGAGTCGCACCGCACTGGGGGCATTGGTGATCCTCGGCGCTTACGTGCTGGTCGGTCTGCTCGACTCGATTCATTTCCATCCGCGGCTGGATCAGGGGGCAGGGGGCGCCGTGACCTACTCACCGCGCATCGTCAGCCTGCTTGACCTGATTGCCGAGCCGTTGCGTGAGCGCCGCGAGACCAGCTACTCGGCGCCGCTGGCGACCCATGCCTATGTGAAAGAGACCATTGAACTGGCGGATGGCAGCAGCGTCCGCGACTATCCGCGCCTCACCCATGGCGGAGTCCACCTGGCAGATCCCCGGGCGGATTGGCTCGCGGATGTGGTCACCAGGGCACTGCGGGGTGCAGGTCTGGGCGCGGTCGCGTGGGCCGTTGTGGTTATGATACTGGCGGCGCGCGGTGGCGCTGGGCCGCGCGCCTGGTGGGGGCGCATGGCAACGCTGCTGGGCGGCCGCATGGCATTGCCGTGGCATGCGGCGCTGTGGACCTTGCTGGGGTTGCTGGTGCTGCTCGGCGCCGCCTTGGCCTTGAGTGCCAAGTATCACCTGCTCGGTACCGACAAGGTTGGACAGGATGTCTTCTACCAGGCGGTCAAGAGCATCCGGACCGGCCTGGTGATCGGGACCCTGACCACCCTGGTGATGCTGCCCGCCGCCCTCCTGCTCGGCATCATGGCGGGCTACTTCAAGGGTTGGGTGGACGACCTAATCCAGTACGTCTACACCACCCTCAACTCGATTCCCAGCGTGCTGCTGATCGCCGCTGCGGTGCTGATGATGCACATCTACATGAGCAATAACGAGGACCAGTTCAACAGCGTCGCCGAGCGCGCCGACCTGCGCCTGTTGTTCCTGTGTATCATCCTGGGCGTCACCAGTTGGACCTCGTTGTGCCGCCTGTTGCGCGGCGAGACCTTCAAGCTGCGTGAGCTGGACTACGTGCAGGCGGCTCAGGGCCTGGGTGTGCGCCACTTCACCGTACTCTACCGCCACATATTGCCTAACGTGCTGCACATAGTCCTGATTACCGTGGTGCTGGATTTCAGTGGCCTGGTACTGGCCGAAGCAGTGCTGTCGTACATCAACATCGGGGTCGACCCGAGCACCGACAGTTGGGGCAACATGATCAACGGCGCCCGCCTGGAACTGGCCCGTGAACCTGTGGTCTGGTGGTCGCTGGCCGCGGCATTCTTCTTCATGTTCACCCTGGTGCTGGCGGCCAACCTGTTTGCCGATGCGGTGCGCGACGCATTCGATCCGCGCCTGAGGAGCAGTCGTTGAACAGCATCGAAGCGGCGGGGCGACTGCTGCGGCACCAGGCAACGCCCCTGCTGGAACTGCGCGGTCTGCAGACTTGGCTCGGCGGCGACGGGTGCCCGGTCCGGGCCGTCGACGGTATCGACCTGAGCATCCACCGTGGCGAAACATTCGCCCTGTTGGGCGAGTCAGGTTGCGGGAAATCGATCACTGCGCTCTCCATCATGCGCCTGCTGCCGCCTGTCGGCCGTATCGTCGGTGGCGAGGTGCTGCTCGACGGAATCGACCTGCTCAGTCTGCCGGAGACCGCGATGCGGCGCGAGCGCGGCGGGCGCATCGCCATGATTTTCCAGGAGCCCATGACCTCGCTGAACCCGGTGATGAGCGTGCGGGCGCAGGTCGGCGAGGCGGTCCGACTGCACGATCTGCGCAGCCGCGGCCGGATCACCGAACGCGTGGTGGAACTGCTCAATGCCGTGGGTATCCCCGACCCGGTGCGGCGGCTCGACGCGTACCCGCACCAGCTCTCCGGCGGTATGAAGCAGCGGGTGATGATCGCCATGGCGCTGGCCGGTCGTCCGGCTCTGCTGATCGCCGACGAGCCGACCACGGCGCTGGACGTGACCATCCAGGCCCAGGTGCTGGCTCTGCTGAAGGATCTGCAACGCGACACCGGCATGGCGATATTGCTCATCACGCACGACCTGGGTGTAGTCGCCGAGGTGGCGGACCGGGTTGCGGTGATGTATGCAGGCCAGATTGTCGAGACCGCCGCGGTGCGACCCTTCTTCGGGCAACCGCAGCACCCTTACAGCCGCAAACTGTTTCGGGCTCTGCCCACGGCCGAGAAGCGTGCCGGCAGCCTGGATGTTATTCCCGGCATGGTGCCTGCCCTGGATCAAATGTTCACCGGTTGTCGCTTCGCGGCGCGGTGCGCGGTCGCGGTGCCCGGGTGTCACGCCACGCTGCCGCCGTGGCGCGGCCATGCACAGGCCGGCTATCGCTGCCACCTCGGGCCGGACGAGATCCAGATCCCGTTCTTGCACCAGCCGCCGGCCGCGTCTGGGCTGCCCGCAGCGGCTGCGCCGCCGCTGTTGGCGGTGGGCGGCCTGAGCGTACATTTCCCGATCCAGAAAGGTGTGTTTCGACGTACCGTCGGCCAGGTCCGCGCCGTCGACGGGGTCGACCTGGCCATTGCGCCCGGCCGGACGCTGGCGCTGGTCGGCGAGTCGGGTTGTGGCAAGACAACGGTCGGCAAGGCGCTGTTGCAGCTGATCCAGCCGACCGCGGGTCGCGTGCAGTTCGACGGCGTGGATCTGACGGCCTTGCGCGGCCGGGCCATGCGCGAAAAACGGCGTGAGTTTCAGATCATCTTCCAGGATCCGGCCTCCTCAATGAATCCACGCATGCTGATCGGCGACATCGTGGGCGAGGGCCTGGTGGCACAACGCCTGGGTGGCGACCGATTGCAACGACGCGCCCGGGTGCAGGCATTGTTGCAGCAGGTCGGCCTGCCCCCGGAGGCCCTGGAGCGTTATCCGCACGAGTTCTCGGGCGGCCAACGGCAGCGCATCTGCATTGCCCGGGCCTTGGCCGTGGAGCCGCGCTTGATCGTGTGCGACGAGCCGACCAGCGCGCTGGACGTATCGGTGCAGGCGCAGGTGCTGAATCTGCTCAAAGCGCTGCAGCGCGAGCTTGGACTGACCTACCTGTTCATCACGCACAACATCGGGGTCGTCTCCTATCTTGCCCATGAGCTTGCGGTCATGTACCTGGGGCGTATCGTGGAGCAGGGCAGGGTGGAGGAGGTGTTGAGTGGGCCAGCCCACCCCTATACCCAAGCCCTGCTCGCAGCGGTGCCTGTACCTGACCCGCAGCGCGAGCGCCAGGTGGTGCGGCTGGCGGGCGACATGCCGTCGCCGGCGAATCCGCCAGCCGGCTGCCACTTTCATCCGCGATGTCTGCATGCCACCGACAGCTGTCGCTCCGGCTATCCCGAGCGGGTGACGCTTAGCGACACGCACTGGGTCAAGTGTTTGCTGTATGCGAACGGGCACGCCACATAAGGGTGTTGCGGTTCTGCTAGCCGAGCGTGCGGGTTCCAGCGGCGAATGGTCCAGTTATGGCTGGTCGTGGCCCGCGGGTGGGATAGTCAGTACGAGCTCGGGATGGATCAGGTGGGAGGCAAGGCCGTTGACCGCTTTGATGGCGGTGACGCTGGCGCCGTAATGGCGGGCGATGTCGCTGAGGGTGTCACCGCTGCGGACCAGATGCCGGGTTGGGTACGGGTCTTCCTGTTCACATGGCAGGTCCGCCAGTGCCACGGACAGACGTTCGGCTGCGGTGCTGGGAACCAATAGCTGGTGTGGGCCATCGGGCCGGGTCATGGCACGTCGGTAACCGGCATTGAGGAGCAGGAACTCCTCGACGGGGACTTCGGCCAGTTGCGCTGCCAGCCGCAGGTCGACCTGCTGTTCCACGTCGATCACCTCGACCTGGGGAGCATCGTCGAGCGCTGGCAGCTGCAGACCGCTCTGATCGGGGTCTGCCACGACGCGCGCCAGTGCCAATAGCCGCGGCACGTAGGAAGCGGTCTCGGCCGGCAGTTCAAGCGCCCAATATCCCGCTCCCAAGCCGCGTTCGAGATTGCGTCGGATGGCGCGGGACACGGTCCCATCACCCGCGTTGTAGGCCGCCAGTGCGAGCAGCCAGTCGCCATCGAATTTTGTCGCCAGATATTCGAGGTAGTCCAGGGCTGCGGTCGTGGACGACAGCGGGTCGCGTCGGCCGTCGAACCACCAGTCCTCTTGCAGGCCGAAGCGCTGCCCGGTGGCGGGCATGAACTGCCATAGACCCACGGCCCCGCTGGGGGATTCGGCCAGCGGGCGAAAGCCGCTCTCGATCGCTGGCAGCAACGCCAGTTCGGTCGGCAATCCGCGTTCCTCGACGGCCGAAAGGACGAGGTTTAGAAACGGTCGGCTCTGCGTGAAAAGGGCATCGATGCCGGTGCTGGCAGTTCGTAGCCGGGTAATTTCGGCAGTTATGGCCCCGTGTTGCATATCGCTCAGGGCGAAGCCCGAACGCATCCTTTGCCACAGGTCGGGCGTGTGTTCTGGCCAGGCTGGTTCCGCCCCAATAGTGCTGCGGCCTGGTGTGAGTAACATTGTCCGGCGGGCGGGCGGCGGATCGTCATCGAAGATAGGCGTAGGCGTAAGGCGCGTGGTTGTGGTATTGACGCACCCGCCGAGTAATCCGACAAAGCACAATGCCAGCAATGCGGCGCGCCGCGGCGGCTGCACGTTATCTGGGGGATGGCCAAATTCTCGGTGCGACCGCGAGGGCAACATGGGGCGACAATATAGCCAACGGTCGGCCACGAATCCAGAATAGACTTGAATGATGCAGCATCCTGATTCAAACGCCACGCCGCAGTCCGATGTCTTTGCGCAGTTGCGCCAGTGGTGGGATGGGCCGCTGGGGCAGGCGGTGGCACACACGGACGCGGAACTGCTGGCGCGGTTCTGCGCCGATCTGTTCGGCTATCAGCTCGTGCAGGTGGGGGAGTTGGGGGCGATCGATGGCTATCTCGACGATTGCCCCGTACGTAGCAAGACGATCCTTGGCCTGGCGCCGCTCCGTTTCGACTCGCCCGTGTCAGCACGGGTCGAGAACTTTCGTCTGCCGCTGGCAGCAGACAGTCTGGACGCGGTCATCCTGCCACATACGCTGGAGTTTTCGGCCGACCCCCTACAGTTGCTGCGCGAAGTCGACCGGGTGCTGATCCCCGAAGGGCGTTTGCTGTTGTGCTGTTTCAACCCCTGGAGCCTTTGGGGCTTGTGGAAGCTCTGGCCGGGACGGCGGCGACAGGTGCCTTGGTGCGGGCAGTTCGTGTCCTACCCGCGCCTGTTGGACTGGCTGTCGTTGCTCGGATTCGACGTCGAGCATACCGAGGTGGGCATGTTTCAACCGCCGTTCGTGCGCGGCGCACTGTGGCGGCATTGCGCCAGTCTCGATCGTTACGGGGCGCGCTGGTGGCCTATGCTGGCAGGTGTCTATGTGATCCGGTCCGTCAAGCGGGTGTCGACGCTCACTCCGGTGGGGCCCCGCTGGCGGCGCCTGCGCCCCGCCGGTGCCGGTGCGATCGAGCCGACCGCGCGGAGCGCCAACCATGGCTGAGCGGGTGGAGATCTATTCCGACGGTGCCTGCCGGGGCAATCCTGGTCCCGGCGGGTGGGGCGTGGTCATGCGCTACCAGGGCAAGGAAAAGGAGCTATACGGTGGGGAACTGCACACCACCAACAACCGCATGGAACTGATGGCGGTGATACGGGCCCTGGAAGCCCTGAAAAGACGTTGTAGCGTCCTGGTAACCACGGATTCGCAGTATGTGAAGAACGGTATTACCGTTTGGATCAAGAACTGGAAGCGCAACGGCTGGCGTACGGCGGACCGCAAGCCGGTGAAGAACGACGACCTGTGGCGCCGTCTCGACGAACTGGTCGCGCAGCAAGATCTGGACTGGGCCTGGGTGAAAGGCCACAGCGGGCACCCGGAGAATGATCGTGCAGACGCGCTGGCGAATCGGGGAATAGACGAACAGACAGGGCCAAGTAAGAAAATAGATGCTTAGGATGGCTATCCGACGCGGTTGCGCCCAACTCACCACCTAACACTTACCGTTTGCAGGTCAACATGCGCCAAATCGTACTCGACACCGAGACCACCGGCCTCGAACCCGAACAGGGTCACCGCATCATCGAGATCGGCTGTGTCGAACTGCTCGACCGACGCCTGACGGGCAACAGCTTTCACCAGTACCTCCAGCCCGACCGCACTATCGATGCCGCGGCGGTCGAGGTGCATGGCATCACCAACGAGTTCCTGGCCGACAAGCCGCGCTTCGCCGAGATCGTCGATGACCTGCTCGACTATCTGCGGGGTGCCGAGTTGATCATCCATAACGCACCGTTCGATATCGGGTTTCTCAATGCCGAGCTTGGTCGGGTCGCTGGAATGGGCACACTCGACAGTTACTGCACCCACCTCGACACCCTGCAATTGGCCCGGCGCCTGCACCCGGGGCAGCGCAACAGCCTGGATGCCCTGTGTGGCCGCTACGACGTGAGCAACGCGCATCGCCAGAAGCACGGCGCCTTGCTCGATGCCGAGATCCTGGCCGACGTCTATCTGGCCATGACCGGCGGGCAGGGCAGTCTGTCCTTGGGTGGCGAAACCCAGCCGGGCGAGGTGGGAGCGAGCGCTGAGATCCGCCGCTTGCCTGCATCGCGACCGGCGCTGACGGTAATACGCGCCGGCGCCGGGGAACTGGCGCAGCACGCGGCCCGGCTGCAGGCGATCGCGGCGGCGAGCGGCGGGAACTGCGTTTGGCACCGGATCGAAGCGCCAGGCACCTGAACCGCGCGGCGGCGGGGCGCCGGGTTACTGGAGTTCGGCCTGGGTTAGCTGCGGTACCGCGAGCCGCCCGCTGATGCGCCATTGGCTCGTCGCAGGTTCCGCCGAGATCTGCCAGTTCGCCGGGGCCAACGCTTGGATGTCGCCCACGAACAGGCCGTGGCCGGCTGCTTGCAGTTCGACACGTTGATCTTGGCGGTCGCGGGTCGGGTGGAACAGCACCACGATCAGCTTGTCCAGTTGTCCTACGGCAGCGTCATTGAGCTGCAGTGCGAGCCGTTGGTTGTTGGTGTCATACCGGGCTGTCGCCTTCACTCCCAGGGCGGTCGCCGCCTGCGTCCGCGCCACATCCTTGTGAATCGCCAGCCCCTCTTTGTAGTAGTCGTCCTTGACCAGCCCATCGCGGGTGCTGACGGCAATATAGATGGTCACCATGGAGGCGACCACCACGGCTCCCGGCAGGCTGATCAGGAACCACGGCCAGAATTGCCGATACCAGGGTACAGTGTCTTCACGGGGTGGTCGCATTGCTGGGGCGCGTCCGGTCGGTCAACGGCTCACGGGCCCGAGGAATCGCGCGGTTTCGTCGCGGCGAATACTCGGATCGGTGGTCGACTCGATGTGGAAGGTGATCCGGCTGCTGGACGCCTTGAGTTCGAGCGGATCGACGCGCAGGCGCAACGGCAGATCCTTTACCGCCCCGCTGGCGATGTCGATGTCGTCCACCGGGCCGATCAGGCTCAAGCCTGCCAAGCCCGAGACGCTCAGCCGGAAGGTCTGCGGTAATTCGGACATGTTGATCAGCTTGAGATTGTAGACGTTCTCGATCAGACCGTCGGTGGTTTCCTGGTACAGCGCATTGCGGTCGCGGATCACGTTCAGTTCCAGTGGTACGCGCGTCAACAGTCCGTACAGCAGCCCGGCCGACAAGACCATCAGCAAGGTGGTGTAGACGAGGATGCGCGGGCGGACGATGCGCGTCTTCTTGCCCATCAGCGCGCTCTCGGTCGTGTATTTGACCAGGCCTCTGGGGTATCCCATCTTGTCCATCACGTCATCGCATACATCGATGCAGGCGGCGCAGCCGATGCATTGGTATTGCAGGCCCTCGCGAATATCTATGCCGACGGGACAGACCTGCACGCAAAGCTTGCAGTCGATGCAGTCGCCGAGTGCGACATCGGCACTGGGCACGCCGCGCTTGCGGGCCCCGCGCGGTTCGCCGCGTTTCTCGTCGTAGGAGATGACCAGCGTGTTGTCGTCGAACATGGCGCTCTGGAAGCGGGCATAGGGGCACATGTAGATGCATACCTGCTCGCGCATGAAGCCAGCGTTGCCATAGGTGGCGAAGCCGTAGAAGAAGATCCAGAAGGTCTCCCAGGGACCGAGGTCCCAGACCAGCAGGCTACCCCACAACTCTTTGATTGGCGTGAAATAACCGACAAAGGTAAAGCCGGTCCAAAAGGAGAACGCCAGCCATGCGGCCTGTTTGGTGGTTTTGATGCGGAAGCGCCGGAAATCGTTCGGCCCCTGGTCGAGCTTGATGCGCGCCTTGCGATCGCCCTCGATCCAGCGCTCTATCAGCATATAGATCTCGGTCCAGACTGTTTGTGGGCAGGCATAGCCGCACCATAGGCGTCCCGCCAGGGTGGTGAAAAAGAACAATGCCAGCGCGGCGATGATCAGCAGCAGGGCCAGAAAGAAGAAATCCTGTGGCCATAGGGTGATGCCGAAGATGTAGAACTTGCGCGCCGGCAGATCGAACAGCACCGCCTGGTGGTCACCCCAATCGACCCAGGCGAGCCCGTAGTACAGCCCGAGCAGGGTTGCCATGGCCAGATTGCGCAATACGGCAAAGATGCCGTGCACCTCCCGCGGATAGATCTTTTCACGCTTCTTATAAAGTTCCTGTTCGATCGGCAGCGGATCGCCAGGCGCCTGCTTGCGCGCAGTTGTGCTATCGGACATGGACTACTACTCCGGTAGACGGGTCGCTTCAGTTGCTCGCGGCACTGCCGGAGTCATCGCCGGGCAGTTTCTTGTGTGGCGGGCACGGACGGCGAAAATAACAGGTCAATGCACAGGAGACCGAGGTCAGGAGCCAGAAGCAGAAGAAGCCGATCGTGTAACCGCCAATGCGCGTCAATTCTGGTCCCCCGGCCAGCAGACTGAGTTCGATGGGATCGAACAGGGCAAAAAAGATGACTGTGGCAATGCCCGCAGTCAGAAACGACGGCCACATGACCGACACGATCTGCTGGACTACCGGCAGCTGGTTTCGGTCAGCGCGGGTGGCGGGCTGTGTGGGCATGGCGGTATCCTTGGTTGCGGCGAGATTAAACGTATTCTGTCAGATTGCATCCATGATTAATCGCAATCCTAGCCGGATACCGGCCAGCAGCGCGACAAATATCCTGTCGGAAAATAGGTCGCCCCGATTCGACCGGACGTAAAAAAAGGCAGCCCCTTGCTTGGGGCTGCCTGTAGCTATTACGCCGCCCCTATTTCGACAGGCTGTAAACGTAAGCGGCCAGCAGGTGGACTTTGTCGTCGCCCAACAGGTCCTGGTGTGCGGGCATAACCCCGTTGCGGCCCTTGGCGATGGTCTGTTTGATCAGGCCCTCGCTGCCGCCGTAAAGCCAGGTGTTGTCCGTCAGGTCGGGGGCACCCAGCATCTGGTTGCCTTTTGCATCCATACCGTGACAACCGACACAGCCTGCCGTCATGAAGGTCGATTTACCCGCTTCAACCTTCGCCGCGTCGCCGGCGCGGCCACTCAGGCTTGCGACATAGGCGGCCAGGTCGTCGATGGCGGCATCGCCCAGGTGCGCGTGGGCCGGCATGACACCGTTACGACCATTGGCGATCGAGGCCAGTATCTGCTCAGGCATGCCGCCCCACAGCCAGTCGTTATCGGCCAGGTTGGGGAAGCCGCGGGCGCCGCGGGCGTCCGAGCCGTGACATTGCATGCAATAGGTCAGGTACAGGCGCTTGCCCATGCCGAGGGCTTCCTCGTTCTTGGCCACGTCAGCGATGGCCATGCCCCGGAATTGGGCGAACTTGGGCCCGTACTTTTCCTCCGCAGCCGCCATCTCTGCGCCGTGTTGACTGCCATGCGATGACCAGCCGAGCAACCCCTGGAAGTTGCCCAGGCCCGGGTACAACGCCAGGTACACGGCAGCGAAGAACAGGGTGATGTAGAACAGGCCCAGCCACCAGCGCGGCAAGGGGTTGTTGTATTCCTGCAGATCGCCGTCCCAGGTATGGCCGGTTACGTCGCCGCTGGCCGACTCGCCGCTTTTTCTGCGCATCGTCCACCAGATCAGCCAGAAACACGCCAGGATGTTGCCGACGGTCAGGACGATGATCCAACCGCTCCAAAATGAACTCATGATTCTTTCTCCTTCTTCAAGGTCGCCTCGTGCCGCTCGTCGTCGGCAAAGGGCAGATTTGCCGCTTCATCGAAGGACTTCTTACGCCGTCTGCTGTAGGCCCACACCACGATGGCAATGAATGCGATCAGCAATACGACCGTGTGCCAGGCGCGAAAGTCGTTGATGTCCATGCTCTGTTCACCAAGTCTTCGAGGCCAGCCCCAGGCCCTGCAGGTAGACCACCAGGGCCTCCGCCTCGGTCTTGCCGGCAACCGCGGCCTGCGCACCGGCCATGTCGGTCTCGCTGTACAGGTCGCATGTGGGACAGGTGGCGCCGATCGCGATGTTCAGCGCCTTCATCTTGGCGGCCGTGTGCGTCCCGTCGAGGGTGTTCTCGGCCAGCCAGGGATAAGAGGGCATGTTGGACTCGGGTACCACATCGCGTGGGTTGTTCAGATGGGCGAAGTGCCAATCGTCGCTGTAGCGGCCACCGACCCGGGCGAGATCTGGGCCGGTACGCTTG
>JBFZDU010000044.1:0-2528 GCA_041307205.1 Gammaproteobacteria bacterium
TGGGACGCATCAAGTTCATGTTTCCGAATCAACACGCGGTGTATCTGCACGACACGCCGAGCCGGGCGCTGTTCGCGCGCGCCGACCGCTCCTTCAGTTCCGGCTGTATCCGCGTCGAGCAACCGCTTTCGTTGGCCGCAAACCTGCTCAGTGACCCGATCAACTGGAGCGTCGCCCGGATCGAGGAGCGATTGACGCGCGCCCAGAACGAAACGGTGCGACTGCAGAACCCGATCCCCGTGTTTCTCATGTACTGGACGAGTGAGCCGGACGGTCAGGGGGATGCGCGCTTTTATCCGGATGTCTATAAGCGCGATCCGGGCGTGCTGAAGGGGTTACAGCAACCGTTCCGCCTGGTGCCCCCGCACCGGCGTCCTAACGCCACCCGCCCCTGAAGTACGGGCCGGTGCCTCAATCGGGACGATTGTTCGCGACACGCCCGGCAGACGCCTGCAGTTGCCGCCGCAATAACTGAGCAATTCGGGCCGTCATTGCGGTTCCGCAACCCGGGCTGCCCCGACTTGCTCCAACGCAAAATCACCCGCGCTTTTTATGGCCTTGTTCAGGCTCCCTGCTTAATGTCTTAGGTGTCTGCGGCACCCGGATATCCTTCCCTGGAGCGTCTTGCAGGCATTACCAAGACACAAAGCTCATGTCCAACTGTCGGACGCAATACAGCCAATCGAGTGCCGCCATGGCGCGCAACGGGCGGCGTAGCGGCGCAACCTCTGCCCGGCGCCGTGTAGCGCCGGGTCCTCGGGCGAACAATCTCCCCTCGTTTCTTAGCGCGTGCCCGATGACCCAGCACTGCTGCGCTGTACCAGCGCGCGTGGACTGGGCATCGGCCGCGTCGCTGTCACCCCAAGGCGTCGTTTTTCCAACTGGCGCCCCAGCCGGGCGCCTGCCTGACCAACCCGGGCACATCGCCCGGGTCTATTTCCATCCACTGGATCGGAGGACCCAATGAAAGCACGAATACCCGCAACCCTGCTGTCCTGTTCCGTGGCTAGCCTGCTCGCGGCAGGCACCGGCGGCGCGCTGGCGCTGGACGCCGAGGGATTGGCACCTATCGAGCAACTCGGGCAGCTGATCTTCTTCGACGAGTCGCTCTCCATACGCCAGAACCAAGCCTGTGCCAGTTGCCATGTCCCGGAGGCCGGCTGGGTCGGCGACGACTCCGACGTCAACCTCGGCGGTTCGGTCTACGAGGGCTCGCGACAGAACAGGCTCGGCAACCGCAAACCGCCGAGCTCGGCCTACGCGACCCTGGCGCCGGTGTTTGGGCCGGTCGATCTCACGGTGCCTGATCCGCGTTTCGTCGGCGGCAACTTCTGGGACGGCCGCGCCACTGGCTGGACCTTGGGCGATCCGAGTGCCGAACAGGCCCAGGGGCCCTTCCTCAATCCCGTCGAGCAGGCGCTGCCGGATGCCGCCTGCGTCGTCAACCGGGTCTGCAAGGGTGCCTATGGTCCGCTGTTCCGCCAGGTCTGGGGCGGAGCGAACTGCGCCATCAAGTGGCCGGCAAACACCTTCGGCCAGTGCAACAGCCCCACCGGCAAGGTGAAGTTGTCCGCGGCGGACCGGAATAGAGTCAACCAGGCCTACGACCAGATCGCGTTCTCGATCTCCGCCTTCGAGGCGTCCAAGGCGAGCAATGCCTTCACCTCCAAGATCGATGCCTTCCGGGCCGGTCAGTACACCTTCACGGCGGAAGAGGACCTCGGTCGCCAGCTCTTTGGTGGCCCCCGCGGCAAGTGCGGCCAGTGTCACCGCGGGGCCCCGCTGCCGACGGATCCGCCACCGCGGTTCACCGACTTCAGTTTCTCGAACCTCGGCGTGCCCAAGAACCCACTGAACCCCTTCCTGCTCGACAACCCGGGCTGGGTGGATCCGGGCCTGGGGGGCTTCCTGCAGACGGTCCCGGCTTACGCGGTCTATGCGCCACTCAACCTCGGCAAGCACAAGGTGCCGACCACGCGTAACGTCGCACTCGGCGCCTGCGAGGCACTGGAGCCGGGCGACACCGCGCCCTGCATCGACAAGGCCTATATGCACAACGGCTACTTCAAGACCCTGAAGCAGGTGGTGCACTTCTACAACACCCGGGACATCAAGCCGCGCTGCGAAGACCTGGGTTTGATCGACGCCACCGTCGATGAGGCCATGGCCAACGATTGCTGGCCGGCCCCCGAGGTCCCGCAGAACGTCAACACGACGCAGATGGGTAACCTGGGTCTGAGCGATGCCGAAGAGGACGCCGTAGTCGCCTTCATGAAGGCGATGAGCGACGGCTACTGGATCCAGCCGTAGGGTCGGGGCCGCAGCGCGGCGGGTTCCGTCCGGCCCGCCGCGCGCCCGGGCTGGGCCCGGTTCATTGTGGCAAGCGTCGCTTGCTTGAAGCTGGTGAATACGGCGCCGGGGCAGGCCCCGGGTCGGGATCGAACTGTTGGGGTCGTGCGGCGGCCTGCTCCTGAGGAATGCAGGCCGCCTTCAAACCCTGATCTTCAAGGCCAGAACCCCTCGCTCAG
>JBFZDU010000045.1:0-5342 GCA_041307205.1 Gammaproteobacteria bacterium
CGACACTGCGCGGGTGTAGGCGCGCGTGTCCTGGCCGGTGAACACATCCTTGAACTGCACCATGCCGGCATTGGTGAACAGGAGGGTGGGGTCGTTGCCCGGAACCAGCGGGCTGGAGGGACCGATGGTGTGGCCCTTGGAGGCGACGAATTCGAGGAAGCTCTGACGGATTGCGCTGCTTTTCATGGTGTTGGTATCGATTCGTGCGTGGGCGACGGACAATAAGGCATTGTATCCGTTAAAGTTCCGCCCTTACAGGCGCCAAGGAGTGTGAAAATGGACGAAGCGGACGTCGTCGCGACCATGCGCGAGTGGATCGAAAAGGCGGTCATCGGGCTCAACCTGTGCCCGTTCGCCAAGGCGGTCTACGTTAAAAACCAGGTGCGCTACGTGGTCAGCACGGCCAGGCATCTGGACGGCCTGCTGGAAGACCTCGACCGTGAGTTGGATTTCCTCGCCGCCGCCGATCCCGATGAAATCGATACCACGCTCTTGATCCACCCCACGCTGCTGCTGGATTTCCTCGATTTCAACGATTTCATGCAGTTGGCCGAGGCCGCTGTCGACGAGCACGGGCTGGACGGCGTGATCCAGATCGCCAGCTTCCACCCGCAGTTCCAGTTCGAGGGCACCAAGCCCGACGACCTTGGCAACTACACCAACCGGGCGCCGTTCCCCACCCTGCATCTGTTGCGCGAGGCGAGCATCGCACGCGCGGTGGCGGCCTTCCCCGAGGCCGAAACGATCTACCAGCGTAATATCGAAACCCTCCAGAAACTGGGCCTCGAGGGCTGGCAGGCCCTGTGGCGCAAGCCCTGACGGGGCGAACGCGCCCTCACTTCAAGGCATTCCCCACGACTTCGGCGACGTCCTTCGCCAGCCCGTCGCAGGCCATCACCCGTTCCAGCGCCGCGCGCGCATGGTCCTGCCGTACGGCATCGAACTGGCGCCAGCGGTCGAAGCTGCGTGCCAGGCGCGAGGCCACCTGTGGGTTGATCGCCTGAAGTTCGATGATGACGTCGGCCGCGAGCGCGTAGCCGCTGCCGTCGGCCGCGTGGAAGTGGCACGGGTTGGCGGCGCAGAAGCTGCGCACCAGGGCGAAGACCTTGTTCGGATTCCTCAGGTCGAAGGCCGGGGACCGCATGAGCTCGCGCACCCGCGCCGCGGTGCCGGGCAGGCGTGACGTCGCCTGCACCTGCAGCCACTTGTCGACCACCAGCGCCTCGTCCTGCCAGCGCGCGTAGAACGCCGCCAGCGCCGTCTCACGCTCGGGCAGCTCGAGGTTGGCCAGCGTGCCGAGCGCCGCGATCACGTCGGTCATGTTGCCGCCCTGTTCGAACTGGGCCAGCAGGCGCGGCAGCACGGCGTCGCGCAGATAAGCACCGTCGGCTTCCGCCAGATACGAGAGGCAGACATTGCGCAGCACGCGGCGGCCGACCTGGGCGCCTTCCGCGGCGTAGGGTTCGGCCGGCGCGAGCGTGGTCCACACGGTCTCGAAGCGGTCGCGCAATTGCATCGCCAAGTGGCGCCGCAGGCTGACGCGGGCACGGTGGATTGCCTCGGGGTCGATGATCTCGCCGCGGCCGGCCAGCGCCTCGGCCAGCACCTGCTCGGCCGGCAGCACCAAAGCTTCGGCGGCGAGCGCAGGGTCGTGGGCGAGGCCCGCATCGAGCACGCGGCCGCAGACGGCGACGAAGTCCGCGGGAATCCAGCCCGTTCCCTCGCCGACGGCCGCGATGCCGGCGAGCAGGACGCGGGTGGCAAGACGCTGGCCGGCCTCCCAGCGGTTGAACGCATCGGCGTCATGCGCCATCAGGTGGGCGAGTTCGGCATCGGTCTGCTCGAATTCAAGCTGCACCGGCGCGGAAAAGTCGCGCAGCAGCGAGGCGACCGGCGCGGCCGGAATGTCCTCGAAGACGAAGGTTTGTGTGGCCTCGGTGAGCGACAGCACGCGCGTGGAGCCCTGCGGCGCGGTCTCGCCGGCGAGGCGCAACGGCGCGTCCGTGCCGTCGGGCAGCACCAGGCCGAGCGCGACCGGAATGTGCAGCGGGCCTTCGTCGATCGGCATGCCCGCCTCCGCCAGGCGCTGCTCGTAGGCGGTGGGCGCGAGGCTTTGCGTGAGCGTCAGGGTGTAGCGCCGGGCCGCTGCGTCCCATGCCCCCTCGGCTTTCAGGCGCGGCGTGCCGGCGCGGGCGTACCAGCGGCGGAACTGGGCGAGGTCGATGCCGGAGGCGTCCTGCATGGCGGCGACGAAGTCCTCGCAGGTGACGGCCTGGCCGTCGTGGCGCTGGAAGTACAGGTCCATGCCGGCGCGAAACCCCTCGCGTCCGAGCAGGGTGTGGATCATGCGCACGACTTCGGCGCCCTTGTTGTACACGGTGGCGGTGTAGAAGTTGTTGATCTCGGCGTAGGACGCCGGGCGCACCGGATGCGCCATCGGGCCGGCATCCTCGGGGAACTGGCCGACGCGCAGGGCGCGCACGTCCTGGATGCGGGTGACGGCGCGCGAATGCGTGTCGGCGCCGAACTCCTGGTCGCGGAAGACGGTGAGGCCCTCCTTCAGGGACAACTGGAACCAGTCGCGGCAGGTGACGCGGTTGCCGGTCCAGTTGTGGAAGTACTCGTGGGCGACGACGCGGTCGATGGCCTGGTAGTCGGCGTCGGTCGCGGTGTCGGGGCGGGCCAGCACGTACTTGGTGTTGAAGATGTTGAGGCCCTTGTTCTCCATCGCCCCCATGTTGAAGTCGCCCACCGCGACGATCATGTAGTGGTCGAGGTCCATTTCGAGGCCGAAGCGTGCCTCGTCCCAGCGCATCGATTTCTTCAGCGCCGCCATGGCGTGGCCGCACTGGTCGAGCTTGCCGGGCTCGACATACACCGCCAGCCGCACGGTGCGGCCGGAATGGGTGACGAACTCATCCTCCAGCACGTCCAGCTTGGCGGCGACCAGCGCGAACAGGTAGCAGGGCTTGGGGAAGGGATCCTCCCAGCGTGCCCAGTGGCGCGAGGCATCACGCTCGCTGATGCCCGAAGCGACCCGGTTGCCGTTGGACAGCAGCTGCGGGAAGCGCGCGACATCGGCCTCGATGGTGCAGCTGTAGCGCGCCATCACGTCGGGGCGGTCGGGAAAGAAAGTGATGCGGCGGAAGCCCTCGGCCTCGCATTGGGTGAAGTAGCCGTCGCGGGAACGGTAGAGGCCGGAGAGCTGCGTGTTGCTGTCCGGTTCGAGGCGCACCACGGTTTCGAGCACGAAGGCGTCCGGCAGCGGGCCGGCGATGCTCAGCGCGTCGTCGGCCAAGGTATAACGTGCGGGGTCGAGCGCGGCGCCGTCGAGGCTCACCGCCTGCAGGGCAAGCTCCTCGCCATTCAGGACGAGGGCGCCGCCGGCCCCCTGCGGACTGCGCCGGCAGGCCAGCCTGGCGCGGACTTCGGCGTGGTCCGGATGGATCGCGACCTGGAGATCGACCGTGTCGACCCACCAGGCGGGGGACACGTAGTCCTTGAGGTAGATCGTGTTCGGGGTTTCGGTGCGCATGGGAAATTCCTGGGATCAGTCTGAATCCAGACTATCACCCGCCGTCCATTTTCACATTGTCGTCCGCTTCATCCCGCCTGACCGAGGCGGGGTGGCCGTTTCTGGACGGGGGGCGAGCAATGAAGGGATAATCGCGGGCCTTGCAACGCCAGGTTCAGAGCGGTCCCATGTAACTCCCGGCAGTTCCTTCCGCCGTCCCGCCGCACCCGATGCCTCTGGCCTGCGTGCGACGCGTCCTGTTCCCAAGCGCTTGATTCCGGTTTGCTCCGCCCCGGCTGGAGGGGGCCCGCATTGCACCTTTTCTATCGGGTCGTCCCATGATGCATTCCCTCCGACAAAACTGGTTTTCCAACCTGCGCGGCGACCTGCTGGCCGGCATGGTAGTGGCACTAGCCCTGATTCCCGAGGCGATCGCCTTCTCGATCATCGCGGGCGTCGACCCCAAGGTCGGCCTCTATGCTTCGTTCTGCATCGCGGTGGTGACCGCCTTCGTCGGCGGGCGGCCCGGCATGATTTCCGCCGCCACCGCCGCGATGGCGGTGTTGATGGTGACGCTGGTGAAGGATCACGGCCTCGAATACCTGCTGGCCGCGACGCTGCTGACCGGCGTGCTGCAGATCGTCATGGGCTACCTCAGGCTGGGCTCGCTGATGTGTTTTGTCTCGCGCTCGGTGGTCACCGGCTTCGTCAACGCGCTGGCGATCCTGATCTTCATGGCGCAGCTGCCCGAACTCACCCATGTCACCTGGCACGTCTACGCCATGACCGCCGCCGGGCTGGCGATCATTTACGGCTTCCCCTATGTGACCCGCGCGATTCCCTCGCCGCTGGTGACCATCGTGGTGCTGACCGGGCTGGCGATGTTTCTGAACCTGGATATCCGCACCGTCGGCGACATGGGCGAGCTGCCGGACACGCTGCCGGTCTTCCTGTGGCCCGAGGTGCCGCTCAATTTCGAGACGCTGGCGATCATCTTCCCGTATTCGGTTTCGCTCGCCGTGGTGGGCCTGCTCGAATCGCTGATGACCGCGACCATCGTCGACGACCTCACCGACACGACCAGCGACAAGAACCGCGAGTGCAAGGGGCAGGGCGTCGCCAACATCGCCTCCGGCATGATCGGCGGCATGGCGGGCTGCGCGATGATCGGCCAGTCGGTGATCAACGTGAAATCCGGCGGCCGTACCCGGCTGTCCACGCTCGCGGCCGGTGTGTTCCTGCTGCTGCTGATCGTGTTCCTCGGCGAGTGGGTGGCGCAGATCCCGATGGCGGCGCTGGTGGCGGTGATGATCATGGTGTCCATCGGCACCTTCAGCTGGAGCTCGATCATCAATCTGAAAAAGCAGCCGGTGAGCAGCAGCGTCGTCATGCTGGCAACAGTGGTCGTCGTCGTCGCCACCCACAACCTCGCCATCGGCGTCTTCGTCGGCGTGCTGCTGGCGGCAATGTTCTTCGCCAACAAGGTCGCGCAGTACAAGTACGTCAGCTCGAGCCTGAGCGAGGACGGCACGACCCGCACCTACAAAGTGGTGGGTCAGGTGTTCTTCGCCTCGGCCGACAGGTTTGTCGAAGCCTTCGATTTCAAGGAAGCGGTGGACAACGTGACGATCGATCTGTGCCAGGCGCATTTCTGGGATATCACCTCGGTCAGCGCGCTCGACAAGGTGGTATTGAAATTCCGCCGCGAAGGCACCGCGGCCGAGGTCATCGGCCTGAATGAAGCCAGCGCCACCATCGTCGACCGCTTCGCGGTGCACGACAAGCCGGCTGCCGTCGATAATCTGATGGGCCACTTAGGGAGACAGCA
>JBFZDU010000046.1:0-3379 GCA_041307205.1 Gammaproteobacteria bacterium
TTGCAGGAAGCGCTCGCCGGACATCAGCAGCACGCCGCGGATGCCGAGGCGGTCGTTGTTCGCCTGCGACAGCTCGACCATCTGCGCGAGTGCCGTCCGGTCCAGCGTGCCGGTTTCGGCGATGCTTCGATATATCAGTCGACAGCTTCTCATGAGGGCGGCCCTGTCACCTGGGTCGAGAACACGGGGGATTAGATACCATAAACCCCGTGCGCTCGCATGTTGTTCCCGGCCGTGCCGGCAGCCATGCGGGGGCTAGAATAGGCAGGGAATCCTTCCCCGAGTGTCCGCACGCATGCCCGAAACCCGCAAAGCGGTCGCCCTGATCTCGGGCGGCCTTGATTCCCTGCTCGCCGCCAAGCTGGTGCTGGAGCAGGGCGTTTATGTCGAAGGAGTCAACTTCTATACCGGCTTTTGCGTCGAGGGGCATACCCACGCCATCCGCAAGCGCGATCAGGCCAGGCCCAAGCGTAACAATGCCCTATGGGTGGCCGAACAGCTGGGCATCAAGCTGCACATCATCGACATTGTCGAAGCCTACAAGGCGGTGGTAATCAATCCCCGGCACGGTTATGGCGCCAATCTCAACCCCTGTCTGGATTGCAAGGTGTTCATGGTGGGCAAGGCGCGCGAGTGGATGACCCAACACGATTTCGATTTCATGATCACCGGCGAGGTGATCGGGCAGCGGCCGAAGTCTCAGCTCAAACACAACCTGCCCGTGGTCCAGAGGGAATCGGGCATCGGGGACCGCCTGGTGCGGCCGCTGTGCGCCAGGAACCTTCCCGAAACCTTGCCGGAACGAGAGGGTTGGCTGGACCGCAACAAACTGATGAATTTTTCGGGTCGCAGCCGTAAACCGCAGATGGCGCTGGCGCGGCAATACGGGTTCGAGGATTACGCCCAGCCGGCAGGCGGTTGCTGTTTTCTTACGCACGAGCAATACGCCGTGAAGCTGGCCGATTTGTGGCAGGCGCGCGGGGACAAAAGCTACGAACTAGACGACATCATGCTGTTGAAGATCGGGCGTCACATCCGTCCGGCGCCGCATTTCAAGCTGGTGGTCGCGCGCGAGGAAGGCGAGGGCAATTTCCTGGCTGGCTACCGCAAACAGTACCCCAGCCTGCTGACCACCAGCCATGGCGGGCCGCTCACCCTCATTGACGGCGACCCGAGCGAGGCCGAGCTGCAACTCGCGGCCCGCATTGTCGCGCGTTACAGCCAGGGCCGTGATGCGGCGGAGGTCGCGCTTGAATACCGTGACCGCAACGGCCGATCACGGCAGCTGCGGGTACGCCCTTTGCCATCGGACGAGCTGAATCCGCGCTGGATTCTGTAACGCCGGCCCGTACCCGAGGAACCATCCCTGGACCTGTTGCCCCTGCTTGCCGCCGGTGCCTTCTCCGGCCTGCTGGCCGGCCTGTTCGGTGTCGGCGGCGGCATTGTCGTGGTGCCGGTGCTGGTGCTGTTGTTCGCCGCCCGGGGGGTCGATCCAGGGCTGGCGATCAAGCTGGCCGTCGGTACGTCCCTGGCGACCATAGTAATCACGAGCATCGCCTCGATTTACAGCCACCATCGGCGCGGCGCGGTCGATTGGTCCGTGTGGCGGCGCCTCATGCCCGGCGTCCTGCTGGGTTCGCTGGTGGGCGCGTTCATCGTTGACGCGCTGCCCGGTCGGGTCTTGTACGGGGTTTTCGTGGTGTTCCTGTACGCCATGGCCCTGCGCATGTTCTTCGGCCAGGTCGGCGGGCGTAGACCCTTGCCGGGCAGCGCCGGCCTGCGTGGTGCCGGATTCGGAATCGGCCTGATCTCGGCCGCGATGGGCATCGGCGGAGGCACCCTGAGCGTGCCTTTTCTCAGCTATTGCAGCATACCCGTCAAGCGCGCCGTGGCCACCGCCGCCGCGATCGGCCTGCCGATCGCGCTGAGCGGCAGCCTGGGGTTTCTGTACACGGGATTGGACGAGACCGGGCTTCCGGACGGCAGTATCGGCTATATAAACCTGCCGGCCTTCGGTGGCATCGTGATCGCCAGTGTGGTGTTCGCGCCGCTCGGGGCGTGGCTGGCGCACCAGTGGCCGGACCGCTGGCTGAAGCGGGCCTTTGCGATCTTTCTGGTCGTCATGGCCACCCGCATGGCCTACGGCTGGCTTTGACCCTGGCATCGCCGCTTGTCCGTTGACTTCGCAGCCCCCTTCCCGAGGGAAGGTATGCAGTATCGCTATGCCGGGTTTCACGCTAAAGTGGCGACCGATTGTCCATGCCAGTAAAGCCCGCCGTGCCGCGCCACGCCATCGATTGCCGCCGTCTGCTTTGTCCTATGCCAGTCATCCGGGTCCAGGACCGGGTCGCGACCCTACTGCCAGGCGACGAACTGGAGGCGGTCTGCACCGACCCCGGGGCGTTGAACGACATCCCGGCGTGGTGTCGCATCAACGGCCATACCGTGTTGGAAAAGACGTCCCGCGACGGCGAGCACATCGTGCTGCTGCGGGTCGGGGCCAGCGCAGGCTGATCGAATGAACCCCGAACAGCTAGTGCAGCAGGATATCCGCACCGCCCGTCGCCGAGCCACTCAACGGGTTACCCTGGTCGGAGCTGTGGTCAACCTGCTGCTGTCGGTGGTGAAGATCGCCGTCGGTTACTGGGCGCGCTCCCAGGCGCTTATTGCCGACGGCATCCATTCGCTGTCCGACCTCGGCTCCGACTTGCTGATCTGGTGGGCCGCACACCACGCCGCGCAAGGTCCGGACGCTGAACACCCTTACGGCCACGGGCGTTACGAGACGGCCGCCACCCTGGGGCTGTCGGCCATCCTGGGCCTGGTGGCCGGCGGCATCATCTTCGATGCCGCGGAGCGGCTGCTGGACGCGGAAAGGTTGTGGCAGCCCGCGGTCCCCGCCCTGTACGCAGCCCTTGCCTCGGTGCTCGCCAAGGAGGCCCTGTACTGGTACACCATCGTCGTGGCGCGACGCATTCGTTCCGGGATGTTGAAGGCGAACGCCTGGCATCACCGTAGCGATGCCATCTCCTCGGTCGTGGTGCTGATCGGCGTGGGCGGGACCTTGCTGGGTTATTCGTGGTTGGACGCGGCAGCGGCTATTGTGGTCGGACTGATGATCGCCAAGGTCGCCTGGGATCTGGGCTGGTCCGCCATGCAGGAGCTGGTCGACACCGCCCTTGAAGAAGAAAAGGTAGCGCAGATTCGGCAAGTCACCGAGGCCGTTCACGGCGTGCGCTCTCTGCACATGTTGCGCACCCGCCGGCAGGGCCACGAGGCGCTGGCCGACGTGCACGTCCTGGTCGAGCCCTGGGTGTCGGTGTCGGAAGGCCATATGATCAGTATCGCGGTGGAGCAGGCAATCAAGAACGCGGTGGAC
>JBFZDU010000047.1:0-2637 GCA_041307205.1 Gammaproteobacteria bacterium
ATCCTGATCTGGTTTCCGGAGTGAGCGCAGAGCCGGGTGAGGTCCTCGCTGACCTCGGCCAGGAAGCGGCGGAAGGCGCGGGTCTGCCAGTCCTGGAAGCGTCCCCTGAGCCAGAGTCTGACGTAGACGGTCTGGCCGTCGCGGTGCAGGAAGCCGTCGGCCCGGGTGAGTTGCCTGAGCATGACATGGTCGTTGCGGTGGTTGCCGTAGAGGGGCCGGAAGCGGGCGACCAGGGCGGCGAACAGGTTGGCGGCGGCGATGCGCAGCGCGTCCAGGGTAGCCTTGCAGCGGGAGTCCAGCAACCGGTAGTGGTTGTCGATGAGCAACTGCAGGCGCGACTGGCTGCGGAAGGCGGCTCCGAGCCGGGTCTCCAGGTCTGCAGTTTGCTGCTTGAGCGGGGCGACGAGAGCATCGAGCTTTGCCAAAGCGCGGCGGGCGCGGGATGCCTTCCCGCGGGCCGAGCGCAGATCGGCCATGAGCCGGTCGCCGTGCTGCCTGAGCGCGACGCT
The DNA here is from genome assembly GCA_041307205.1 of Gammaproteobacteria bacterium. Lineage (GTDB taxonomy): Bacteria > Pseudomonadota > Gammaproteobacteria > Chromatiales > Chromatiaceae > JARRQB01. The sequence goes on from JBFZDU010000047.1 coordinate 510, forward strand.
GTCGCCGACCTTGCCGGCCTCGGCTTCAAGACCGGCGAGCGCGCGCCGCACCTGCGCGAGCACGTTGGCCTTCTCGGCCCGCAGGTGTTCGGTGCGCTGCTCGGCGGCCAGGAGCAGATCCTGCTGGCGTTCGCGCTGCAGGAGTCGTCTGGCCAGGGTGTTCTCGGCGGCGTGGAGCTGGCTCTTCAGTTCCCGGTACTCGATGCTGTCCACGGGCTTGTCCTGCAGGCGGGCGGCCTCCTCGGCGTAGCTTCTGGAGGCATAGCTGGTGAGCTGGTTCAGACCGAAGTGCCGGTCCAGGTACTTGAAGTCGTTCTCCTGCAGCCAGCGGTTGAACATCAGCCAGACGGCCGTCTCCACCGGCATGGTGGGGTTGGAACACAGCACGGACACTTCCAGGGTCCGGTTCTGCGGATTGGTGGCACGCACTACCATGCGGCGCAGGCGGGAGTCGCGCGGCCAGGGCGTCTCCTGGCACTCGAAGCGGTAGTGCCGCAGATCGCCGGCATGATTGCGGGTGCGCTGCCGGGCGAACACCACCGTGGGGGCGCCGTCCTGCCAGGCCCCGCTGCTGTAGCCTTTCTCCCAGGTCAGCACATGGTCGCCGGCCTCGATGAAACGCACGAACTCCGCCAGGCCGTAGATGCCGCGGTCCAGCACGAAGGTGCGGCCGCTTCGCTGCCCGGGCGCGAACAGGCGGTTGAACAGCTCCATGGTCATGAAAAAGCGCTCGCGCAGGTCGTAGTACGGCGAGTAGTGCAGCACGAAGCAGGCCCGGCCCCGTTGCGTGTGGATCGCGTCCAGGTGCAGCACTTTGACGATGCCGTGCCGGCGGCCGCACCAGCCCTTCAGCACGGTGAGATCTCCGGTGTATTCCTTCGAGTGCGGGTCGTAGTAGAACACCGTCCCCCGGCCGGGGCCGTCGGCCAGGAGCCGCGCGTTGGCCGCGTACAGCTCCATGACCGTCTCCACCCCGGCCATCTCCCGCAGTCGCTCGCGCTGCGGTTCGATCCCGGCCACCACCGGGCCGGTGAAGCGCGCCAGATCGGTGGCCGTGACCAGGCGGCTCTGTTCGAGGTTGACGGCTCCCTGCAGCACCTGCCCCAGCCACTGCCGCTCCAAGTCCGCCCAGCGTCGGCGACCGCGCACGAAGACATCGAACAGAGCCAGGAACAGGATCAGCCCGGCGTGGTGCACACCCACCGGCCGCGACGGCGCCGCCCCGACCGCAGGGGGCACATAGGGCGGATCGCTCGCTACCTCGGGCGACCGGTTGTCATTGGCGGCCGGTTCTGTGCCTGAAGTACCGTCGTTCGGACAACCGATGGCCTCTCCGGCAAACGCTGCCGGGGATCTCTCCCGAGGCGTTGCGTCCTCCCTGTCCGCCTGCCGGAAAAGACGCCGCAGGACCTCCCGCGACAGCCGTTCGCCGAACAGGTCCGCCACTTCCCCGACGACCGTCTGCCGGAAGTCCCGGCGCTGCCCGCACAGCTCGCGGTAGCGCTGCTTCACATAGCGCGCCACCGCGGGCGTGACCTTCCGCCCCCCTCCCCGACCGCCGAAGGCCCGCACCGCAAACTCCACGTCTTCGGACAGCAGCGCCGCGGCCCACTTCTTGACCGTGCGCGGATCATGGCCGAACGCCCGCTGCAGGGCGCTCAGAGACCAACCGGCATTGGCCAGGCGGCCTACCAGCATCTTGTACTGCAGGGCCTCCCGCGAACAGCCGATGCGCTCCAGCAACGCGGTGCCCAGAAACACCAGGACGCTGCCGGACGACTCGGAGAGGACCAGATGAAGATCGGTGGCAACCCCGTTGCCGCCGCTGAGGATAGGCTGTACGTTCATGACGGTGAGTTCTGTTGGTACCGGTTCAGTTCTTCGTAAAACCAAACCGTACCGCAGACTCACCACTCTTCACTCAAGATCCGTCCCGAAGTCGGGCGCTGCGGTTGTCATCCGGGGCGAGTTCTGGACCACCAGCCATTGGTGCCTTGGCATGCAATGACCACCATTGGCGCCTCCCCCTATTTCGCCGGCGGCGGGAAGCAGGCAGCTGCGGACTCCGCAAAGTACGGGGCTATGCCCGACACCTTGAAGATCCGAACCTCGTCGCCCTTGGCGAGGA
>JBFZDU010000048.1:0-5865 GCA_041307205.1 Gammaproteobacteria bacterium
CGGCCGAGCCGGCCCGGCCCACCGCGGCTGCGCCGGCGCCGGCGCGGCCCCCGCCGTCCGATCCTACCGTGCGGGTCGACACCCAGCGCCTCGACGACATCATGAACATGGTCGGCGAGCTGGTGCTGGCCCGTAACCGGCTGATCACCCTCAAGTCGAGCATGGCGGACGAAGAACTCGCCAACGCCATCGCCAACCTGGATGTGGTTACCGCCGACCTGCAGTTGGCCGTGATGAAGACCCGGATGCAGCCGGTCAAGAAAGTGTTCGGGCGGTTTCCGCGGGTGGTGCGCGACCTGGCGCGCAGTCTCGACAAGGAGATCGAACTGGAACTGCGCGGCGAGGACACCGACCTGGACAAGAACCTGGTCGAGGCGCTTGCCGATCCCATGGTGCACTTGGTACGCAATGCCGTGGATCATGGCATAGAACCGCCCGATGAGCGGGTCGCCGCCGGCAAACCGCGGCGTGGGCGGGTGGTGCTGTCAGCGGCACAGGAGGGCGACCACATCCTGCTGTTCATCGAAGACGATGGCAGAGGCATGGCCGCGGACGTGCTGCGCCGCAAGGCCGTCGAAAAAGGCCTGATGGATGCAGATGCCGCGGCGCGCCTGGACGACCAGGATTGTTTCAACCTGATATTCCATCCCGGTTTTTCCACTAAGACCGAGATCTCGGACGTGTCTGGTCGCGGCGTCGGCATGGACGTGGTCAAGACCCGCATCGCGCAGATGAACGGCACGGTGCAGATCCAGTCGGAGCATGGCAAGGGCAGCAAGATCGTGATCAAGCTGCCGCTGACGCTCGCCATCCTGCCGACCCTGATGGTGGTCCTCGGCAAGCAGCCGTTTGCCCTGCCGTTGTCCAACGTGGTGGAAATCTTCAACCTCGATCTCAAGCGCACCAACACGGTCGATGGTCAGCTGACCATCCGCATGCGTGAGCGCGCCCTGCCGCTGTTCTACCTGCGACGCTGGCTGGTGCAGGACCCGGCCGCGGTGCAATTGGGGGACGGCGAGGGTCATGTGGTCGTGGTGAACGTCGGCGGTATCCAGGTCGGTCTGGTGGTCGACTACCTGGTCGGACAGGAGGAGGTGGTGATCAAACCCTTGGGTGCCTTGCTGCAAGGTCTGCAGGGGATGGCCGGTGCCACCATCACCGGCGACGGCAAGATCGCGCTGATCCTCGACGTGCCGGGGTTGATGCGCAAGTACGCACGGCGGTACTGAGCGCGGCGCGGTCGGAACGGGTGGGCATAAGCGTGGCGGCGGAATATTTGGAAACCGGACCCCGGGTCCCCAAGGGCGGCGTGAGCGCAAAGATCAGGGTATTGGTCGTAGACGATTCGGCTTTCTTCCGCGGCAGGATCGTGCAGGCCTTGCAGCAGTCCGAGGCCATCGAGGTCGTGGGGCAGGCCGCCGACGGCCGCGAGGCGGTGGTCCAGGCCGAACGCTTGCGGCCGGACCTGATCACCATGGACGTGGAGATGCCCGTGCTGGACGGCATCGCCGCAGTGCGCCAGATCATGGCGCGGCGGCGCACCGACATCATTATGTTCTCTGCGCTGACCCGCGACGGCGCCCGCGCTACCCTGGACGCGCTGGAGGCAGGGGCGGCGGATTTCCTTCCCAAGCACGGCGATCCGGCCTCAGGCACCCGGCAGGACGCCGGCGAGCAGTTGCGCGCGCGGGTGCTGGCCCTGGCCGCGCGACGGCACACCCGAGTTGCACCGGCCGCCCCGGTCGCACCAAGGCCGCCGCCCCGGGTATCCCCGGCACGGCCGACCGCGGTGGAGCTGGTAGTGATCGGTGCGTCCACCGGCGGTCCGGTGGCGTTGCAGCAGGTGCTGCTGGCCCTGCCGGCGCAATATCCGCTGCCGGTGTTGGTGGCGGTGCACATGCCCGGCGCCTTCACCACCACCTTCGCCGAGCGGCTCAACTCGCTGTGCCAGTTGACCGTGGCCGAGGCGCGCGACGGGGACCTGCTGCGTGCGGGGCGGGTCCTGGTCGCACCTGGGGGGCGCCAGACCCTGGTGGAGGGTCGGCCCGGGGCCTTGCGCGTAGCGCTACAGGACGTCCCCGACCAGCTGTACAAGCCCAGCGTCGACCTGTGCTTCGGTTCGGCAGCGCGCGTCCTGGGCCCTAAGGTACTCGCCATAGTATTGACCGGCATGGGTGCAGATGGCCGCCAGGGCGCGCGGCTGCTCAAGCAGGCGGGCGCTCAGCTGTGGTCGCAGGACGCGGCCTCGTGCGTGGTCTACGGCATGCCGCAGGCGGTGGAGCAGGCCGGACTGTCGGACCAGGTGCTCCCCCTCGAAGGTATAGGCCCGGCCCTGGCTGGACTGCAGGTCAGGGGCGCCTAGCATGGATCCGCTCAGCATCCTGGGCGTGGTCCTCGGGCTGGCGGCTATCCTCGGCGGCAACTGGCTGGAGGGCGGGCACCTCGATTCGCTGGTCAACGGCCCCGCGCTGGTGATCGTGCTCGGGGGCACCATCGGCGCCATGCTGCTGCAGACACCGGTGGCAGTGTTCCTGCGTGCCATGCGCAAGGTCGGCGGGGTGTTCCTGCCGCCGCGCCGCGAGTTGGGCCGGACGATCGAGCAGATCGTGATCTGGAGTACCACCGCGCGTAAGGAAGGGCTGCTGGGGCTGGAGCGGGTCGCCGACGAGGAGCCGGACCTGTTTGTGCGCAAGGGTCTGCAGCTGCTGGTGGACGGCAACGAGCCCGACGAGATCCGTCAGACCCTGGAAGTCGAACTCGATACCCGCGAGCAGGGCGACCTGCAGGCGGCGCGCGTGTTCGAAGCCATGGGCGGCTATTCGCCGACCATCGGCATCATCGGCGCGGTGATGGGCCTGATTCATGTCATGCAGAACCTGGCCGACCCCTCGCGCCTGGGCAGCGGCATCGCCACTGCTTTCGTCGCCACGATCTATGGGGTCGGGCTGGCCAACCTGCTGCTATTGCCGCTCGCCAACAAGCTCAAGGCCCTGGCGCGCGCCGACGCGCACCACCGCGAACTGGTGATCACCGGGCTGGTGGCGATCGCCGAGGGCGAGAACCCGCGCAGCATCGAGATGCGGCTGCAGGGTTTCCTGCGCTAGGCCCGGTCATGCCACGGCACCGGCGCAAGCAGGAAGAGCCCGAGAACCACGAACGCTGGCTGGTTTCCTACGCCGATTTCATCACCTTGCTGTTTGCCTTTTTTGTTGTGATGTACGCCATATCCTCGGTCAATGAGGGTAAGTACCGGGTGCTGTCCGAGACCTTGAATGCGGTCTTCTCCGATCCGCAGAACCAGGATCCACGCCTGCCCGCCGCTGCCGCCGCGCCGGCCGTGGACCAACTGTCGCCCAAGCCGGTCGTGATCCCGCCGCCCATCCCCATTACGCCGGCGGCGGGTGTTGAGGCGCGTGCCGCCGCCCGCTCAAGCAATCTCGCCGACGTGCGTGGCCAGCTCGAAACGAGCCTCGATTCCTACGTAAGCGATGGTCAGATCGAAGTCACCGGCGACGGCAAACGCATCGAGGTGCACATCAAGTCGGGGTTGCTCTTCGACAGCGGTAGCAGCGGCTTGGCGCGTGCCGCGTTCGAACCGCTGCGCGAGGTCGCGCGCATCCTGGCGCCGCTGAGTAACACCGTCCAGGTCGAGGGGCATACCGACAACGTCCCCATCGGTACGCTGCAGTTTCCGTCGAACTGGGAACTGTCGGCGGCGCGCGCGGCGAGCGTGGTGCATTTCCTTGGCAGCCTGGGTGTGGCCGCAGACCGCCTGGTGGCGGTGGGCTTTGGCGAACATCGGCCGGTCGCGGCCAATACCTCGGCTGTTGGCAGGGCCCGCAATCGGCGGGTGACGCTGGCGGTGCTGGCCCCCGACGAGATTGCCTGGGCGGAAGGTCCGGCAGTACCCGAGCCGGTGATGCTACCCGACCGCCGCGTCGAGCGGCGGTGAAGGTTCGGGCGCGGTTGCCGGTGGACCCGTTGGCGGCGGGCCGCGGTTAAACAATGCCGGGCCGCCGCCGCTATGACCTGCAATGGGGGTGCGGGCGCCGGGATGGGCTGGGCGAAAGCCATCCGGCACGAACGATGCTTTAGAGAGTTGGGGCGCCCCTCGGACGACGGGATCTTGACGACGGCGCTTCCCCGCGCGGGTAGTAATCAGAGAGTTGGAGAGCAGGCCCATGAGCACCGCCGTTGTGGCGAACACTGAAAAAGACGCGATTGTGCAGTTGGTCACCTTCAAGTTGCAGGACGAGTCCTACGGCATCAACGTGATGCAGGTGCAGGAGGTGCTGCGGGTCAGCGAGATCGCCCCGGTGCCCGGCGCGCCCAGCCACGTGCTGGGTATCATCAACCTGCGCGGCAACGTGGTCACCGTGGTGGATACGCGCCGGCGGTTTGGCTTGCCGCCGACCGAGATCGACGATGCCAGCCGCATCGTCATCATCGAATCCGACCGGCAGGTCGTGGGCATACTGGTCGACGGTGTGGCCGAGGTGGTCGAGTTGCGGTTGTCCGATATCGATCCGGCGCCGAACGTCGGCAACGATGAGACCTCGCGCTACATCCAGGGGGTTGCCAACCGCGCCGACACTCTGCTGATCGTGGTCGACTTGAACAAGCTGCTGAACGATGAGGAGTGGGCAGACGCGGGCGGGTTCTGACCTGCCGGCAAGCTACCCAGCGGCGAACGCCATGGCGGATATCAAGGAGCGCCAAACCATATTGCCGGTTCTGCCGGCCAACCCCGGACGGGGTCCGGGGCAGCGGCGGCAGCGGCCGCGTTCCAAGGACGAGGACGGCGCCGCGGCGCAGCGCAAGCGCGAGCCGGGGTCAGGACGCGGCCACGCCGTCGACGAGTACGCCTGAGTCATGCTGCTGCCGCTAACCCTCTATCTGGCGTTTACCCTGGTCGCTGTTCTGGCACTGCTCGGCCTGCTGGCACAGCAGCGCCGCGTCGCACAGCTTCAGACCCGGCTGGACCAGGTCGAGGCACAGTTGCAGTTGCAGCTGCAGGGGCTGCATGGACTGACCGCCGGTAGCCAGGGCGTGGACCGCCGCCTGCACCGGCTGGAAGCGCGCGAGCAGGTGCTGTCGCAGCGCCAGGACACCTTTGAGAGCACCCAGGCCGACGAGCGGCCCTACCACCGTGCCATCCAGCTGGTACAGCAGGGGGCGGGCGTGCGGCGGCTGATCGAAGAACTCGAGCTGAGCGAGAGCGAGGCCGACTTGATCCTGCGCCTGCACGGCGTCGACGGCGCGCGGTCCGGGACTGATCCCTGAGGCTGGTCGCCGCCCGGCCGCTGCGTTCCGGGCGACATTGTCGTTGCCCAGCGGCTTGTAGACCGTAAGCGCCTTACTTTCCGCCCTCTTGCATTGGCGCCAGACGTGACAAAGCCCCATGCACATCCTTGTGCATGGGGCTTTACGGAAATGCGCACCGGGTGACATCTCCTTGTCGGTCGGCGTTCGACATTCCCTGTCGCGAGCAAAGTTACGGATTGCTCGCTCAGGGCGCAAATCACCCTGTTCCTTAAAGGCACTGCCTGCGTCGACCGGGCGGCTCCTGCGAGATGACGTTCCCCGGCAGCAGGGCTTCGATCTTCTCCACCGTGTCCGCGGCACCGATGTGCGCGAGCACGTGCTCGAGGTAAGCAAAGGGCTCGAGTCCGTTGGCCTTGGCCGTCTCGATCAGGCTATAGCAGGTCGCGCTGGCTCGGGCGCCGCGCGGGGTGTCGGCAAAGAGCCAGTTTCGGCGGCCGACTGCAAAGGGCCGGATGGCATTTTCCGCCAAGGCATTGCTGATGTGCAGACGCCCGTCGTAGCAGTAGCCGACCAGCAGCTCCCACTGGTTGAGCGCGTACG
>JBFZDU010000049.1:0-5329 GCA_041307205.1 Gammaproteobacteria bacterium
AGAGTGCGCTCAACAACCCGGACCAGCTGCAACGCGCCGTGCTGGCGGACGCGGTGACGCATCTGGCAATGAGCTATTACGGTAGCCCGGATCCTAGCGTCAGCCCCGAATGGCAGGCCGAGTGGTCCGGAATCGCGCAGTTGCCCATCCTGGTGAAGGTCGAGGTGGAACTCGCCGCCGGCAGCCATTGGCCGATCCTGATCGCCCACCCTCGGCTGGGCATCGGCCGGCAGGAAGAAGCGCTGCCGGACGAAGCCCTGCCGGAAGACGCCGCAGACACGCCGCCACCGGCCATGGACGAGGAGCCTCAACCCGTTGAGAACTGAACGCGGCTTCGCGCTGGTGCTGGTGCTGTGGGCAATGATTCTGCTCACCGTCATCGGCGTCAGTTTCGGTTTCGCGGTGCGGGTCGAAACCGAAACCGGTGCCCAGCTGGCCGACCAGGTGCGCGCCGAAGCCGCGGCCACCGCCGGGATCCGGCGCGCAATATTGGGCCTGCTGACCAACGATGTTGACCTGCGTTGGCAAAGCGACGGTCGCGAGTATGAGATCCCCTGGCCCGATGCTACGCTTCGCGTAACCGTCCGGGCGGAAAACGGAAAAATCGACTTGAACTATGCCGCAGCGCCATTGTTGGCGGGCCTGTTCGAAGACCAGCTGCCAGCGGCCGACGCCGCGGCGCTGGCAGACGCCGTGGTCGACTGGCGCGACCGCGACGAGCGCCGCTCCGATAACGGCGCCGAAGCCGAAGAGTATCGCGCCGCCGGTCGCTGGGGTCCGGCCAACCTGCCGTTCGCCAGCGTGGCCGAACTGAGCCAAGTGCTAGGCTTCGACGGCGCCACGGTGGAGCGGCTGACCCCCTACCTCACCGTGTTCGCGCGCCGGCCGCGCATCAACCCGATCGCCGCCGACGTCACCGTCTTGGCCGCCATCCCCGAGATCAGCCGCGACCTGGCCGAGCAGTTCGTCGCCCAGCGCGCGACCGGCATGAGCGACGATCAGACCCCGGACCTGACCCTGCTCGCCCCGGGCACGAGCTACATAGACACGCGCCTGGCGGCCACCGCGGTGGCGATCCGTGCCGAGGCGCGCCTGCCCGGCGACGCCGCTGCGGCAGTGGAGGCAGTCATCAACCTGCGCAGTCGCGGCCAGGCGTACGAGATCCTCGATTGGCGCCTACCGTTGCCGACGCCCCCCAGCCCCGTCGCGGACCCGGACTGATGAACTGGCGCGTCGTCCTGGAATGGTGGCTGAGCCAGCTCGCCGAATGGGTCCCGCCCCGGTTCAGGGGGCGCCTGGGACCGAGTCGTGATGCCCTGGTCCTGGAGCCGGGTCGCAAGCGCACCCAGGTGTATGCCCTGATCAAGGGCAAGAAGCACGAGTTCGACGACGTCGTCGCGGCTGACCTGGCGGCGCGGCGCACCGCACTGCAACGCTTCCTGAACGGCCTGCCGGAGCGACCCGAGCGCATCGAGGTGCGACTCCCGCAGGGACGTTTCCTGCAACGCAACCTGGAACTGCCCCTGGCCGCCGCCGACAATCTGAACGAAGCCGTGGGCTTTCAGCTGGACCGCCTGGCACCCTTCAATCCCGAGGACGCCATTTACCAGTGCGGCGTGGTCGAACGCGATGCCGCCGCGCGGCGCCTGCGCGCCTGGGTGACCATCACCACCCGCGAACCGGTCGAGCAGGCCTTGCAACTGCTCGGCGACGCGGCACCCCAACCGCTGCGACCGCCCAAGGCACCACCCGGACCGGCCAGCCCCATGGTGCTGGCCTACAGCTGCGCGGCAACCCCTTCCCGGTACGGCATCTCCTGGATCCTGGCCATACTTAACCTGGCCCTGCTCGGCGGCGCCCTGGGGCTGCACCTGGACAATCGCCGCCAAACCCTGGATGGCCTCAACGAGGCGCTCACCCAGGTGCGGCGGGAGGCGGCAAAGGCAAGCGACCTGGCGGCGGCGACCGAACACCTGCGCACCGAGGCCATGGCCATGCGCGAACGCCGCACCCAGCACCCCCTGCTGGTCGCCGTCATGGACGACCTGAGCAGCCGGCTCGCCGACGGTACCTGGCTGCAACGCTTTGAAACCCGCGAGGGCACCTTGAAGCTGCACGGCGTATCCAACGCGGCCTCGACCCTGATCGGGCAACTGGAGGCCTCGCCGCTGCTCGCCGACGTCCGCTTCGAGGCCGCAGTCACCCGCGATGCGGCCTCCGGCGGCGAGCGCTTCAGCATCACGGCACGCATGATCAACCCCGGTGCCGAACCCGCCACGCCACCCGCCGACGAGGTGACACCATGAATCTGCCGACCGGACGGCGCGGTCGCTTGTGGGCATTGGCGCTGCTGCTGTTGCCCCTGGCGCTGGTGGTAAGGGTCGCCGTGCTTCCGGCTTGGCAGGCATACGCCGACCAGGGCGAGCGTATCGCCAGTGCGCGCGACCAGCTGCAGCGCTACCAGCGGCTCGCGGCACAATTGCCGGCACTGCGGGACCAGCACACGCAACTGCATGAGCTGCAGGTGCTTACCCCCTACCTCATCCAAGCCCCGAACAGCGCCCTCGCGGCCGCCAGCGTGCAGCAGCGCCTGCAGGAAATCGCCCAGGTGCACGCCGGGCGCATCCTCAGTACCCGCGTGCTGCAGGGCACGCCCGACGGACCGTTCGAGCGGGTCGTCGTGAATGCGCGGCTGCAAATCCCGCTGGAAGGGCTGCAGGCCATGCTGTACGAACTGGAAACCAGCCAACCCTATCTGTTTCTCGAAGACATCTCGGTCATGAGTCGGACCATACGCCGGAGCCGGAGCATCACGACCGCCACCAGCAGTCAGCTCGAGACCCGCCTGACCGTCTACGGCCTGCGCCGCGCCGCAGCCGAGGGAGCCGAGCGTGGCTAAGCCGCTACGCCGCGCCGGCCTGATCAGCGCGGCGCTGGCTGGCGCATGGCTGGCGCTGGAGCTAGTCTGGCAACCGGTCTCGCCACCCCCGCTGCCCCCCCAGGACGCACCCTTGCCGGAGCAACCGGCCCTGCCCGACCTGACCGTGGAACAACCGTTGTTGGCCGAATTCAAGAGTACCCTGGAACGCCCGTTATTCAGTCAGGAGCGGCGTCCCGAAGAGGCCTTGGACGATGAAGAGGCTGGGCTCGCGACGCCGGTCGAACCGACGGACGCCCCGGCCCTGCGGTTGACGGCGGTGATAGTCGATGCGGAGGGACGCTCGGCACTGCTGGAGCAACCGGGCGAAGCCCAGGGACTGCGCATGCGCGAAGGTGACACGATAGTCGGCTGGCGCCTCGAGTCGGTCGCGGACGATCGCGTGGTCTTGAGCGCCGGGGAAAAACGCAGCGAGTTGCTCCTGCGCACCTTTGAAGCACCCGCTGCACCGGCCGCCGAGCCGACGCCACGGGTACGCAACCCGATCGTCCCGCGGCGCCCGGTAACCGGGCACCCGGCCCGCCGGGTGCCCACGCCCACAAGGGTCCCCTTGACGCCGCCCCAACCCGACCTGGCACCGGACGGTTAGGAAACCACGGGAAGATCGCGTAAATGCCAAGCATTTTTATTCACTTCACTAAATGTGGCCGGATCATGACGCCTGCGACGACAACCCTCAGCCCAGCCGCGGTGTTCCGCCTCGCGGCGTTGCTTGCCGCAAGCTTGGGTGCGGCGGCCTGCAGCACCACCCCGCCGTTCGGATCCGACCCGCTACCGGCGTGGGGCCGCGGGTTGGCGCCCACCCAGGCCGACGCCGAGCCGGTGTCACCGACGCTGAACGCGCCGCCGGCCGCAGCAATCTCGCCGGCGCAGACCGAGTACGGCTTCTACCGTCCCGGCAGCGGCCGACTGGTCGGCACGCCCGGCCAGGGCATCGCCGACGCCGTGGCGGAAGCGGGCGAGATCAAGCTCAACTTCCAGAACGCCAACCTGCTCGAGGTGGTGAAGGTCATCCTGGGCGACATGCTCGGCGAGACCTACGTGGTGGACCCGCGGGTGCAGGGCGTGGTCACCATGCAGACCAGCCAGCCGCTGCCGCGCTCGGCCCTGTTGCCGACCCTCGAATTGCTGCTGCGCATGAACGAAGCGGCCCTGATCATGGACGGCAAGGTGCGTCGCGTGGTGCCACTGGCGAATGCCGTGACCGGCGTGCAGGCGCCCCAACTGGGCGACTCGACGCTGCCGCTGCCGCGCGGTTACAGCGTGCGGGTGGTGCCCCTCAGATACGTTGCGGCGGAGGAGATGGCGCAGATCCTCGATCCCTTCGTGGCCGGCAGCAACAACCTGCTGCGCACCGACCGCGCCCGCAATGTCATCATCCTCGCCGGCAGCGGCGAAGACATGGGGCGGCTGCTCGAAACCGTGCGGGTGTTCGATGTCGACCGGATGAAGGGCATGTCGGTGGCCATGTTCACGCCGGACTTCGTCGACGCCAAGACCCTGGCCGACGAACTGGAGCAACTGTTGACCGACCAGGAAGCCGGCCTGATGGCCGGTCTGGTGCGGTTCATCGTGATCGAGCGGCTGAACGGACTGATGGTGGTGACGCCCCGCCCCGAATACCTGGCCCAGGTCCGGGACTGGGTCCAGCGCTTGGACCGCGAGAGCGGCGGTGCGGGCCGACGCCTGTTCATCTACCGGGTGCAGAACGGCAAGGCCACCGACTTGGCCGAGGTCTTGAATCAGCTGTTCGAGCGCGACCAGGCCGAGACGCCGCCCCCCGAACTTGCGCCAGGGATGCTACCGGTCACCACGCGCAGCACACCCGAGCCCAGTTCGCCGGAGCAGCCGGACCAGGCGGTCGCACCCGAACCCCCGCCCAGCACGGTTTCCGCTGCGGGAGGGGGGGAAGGCGTCGCCATTGCCACCGATGCCAAGGTCCGGGTGATCGCCGACGAGCCCAACAACGCCCTGCTGGTCCTGGCGAGCGCGCAGGAATACCGGCAGCTGCGCACCGCGCTGCAACAACTCGATGCGGTGCCGCTGCAAGTGCTGATCGAGGTCACCATCGCCGAGGTGTCCCTGACCAACAACCTGGAATACGGGGTCGAGTGGTTCTTCAAGAACAAGCTCGGCGACTACGACGGCAGAGGGGTTCTGGACTCGGGTCTCACCGATTTCGCCGATGGCCTGGTCAGCGGCGGCACAGCGCAGGGCTTCGCCTACGCGATAACCCGGGGTAGCAGCGTCCGGGCCTTGCTCAACATGCTCGACCGCGAAAGTGGCATCAGCATCATTTCCTCGCCTTCGTTGCTGGTGCTGAACAACCAGGAGGCCCGGATCCAGGTCGGCGACGAAATTTCCATCAAGACCGCCGATCAAACCTCGGTG
>JBFZDU010000050.1:0-6386 GCA_041307205.1 Gammaproteobacteria bacterium
AGCCCGAGCAGGCGGCGCCGGCGCAGTACCGAGAAGGTCATGGTGTTGTAGACCAGCAGGGCGCCCACCAGCAGCGCCAGCAGCCCCATCGCCTGCAGGTTGGTGTGGAAGGCCGCGGTCATGCGCCGCTGCACGCTGCTGTCGCGGCTGGCCGGTTCGAGCACGATGCCGCTCGGCAAGCGACCGGCCAGGGTGTCCGCTTGGTCTGCGCTCAGGATCAACTCGATGCGGTCGAGGTAACCGAGCCGCTGCAACAGCTCCTGGGCGGTGGCGATATCGGCCACCAGCAGGCCTTCGAGCGCGGCCGGATGGTCCCCGTGCAGGGCGCCGACCACCCGCACCGTCTGCGTGCCTCCGGCCGCCTCGACACTGATGGAGGCGCCTGGTGCGAGGCCATGACGCGCCAGGTCGCGCGCGCTCATTAACACCGTGGCCGGTTCGGTCAACAGGGGACGCAGGTCGCCCTCGGGCAGATCGGCGGCTGCGCCCCGGAATTCGCCGTCACTCAAGGGATCGATACCGAGCAGGCGGAACGGCTCTGCGGCGAATTCGACCAGGCCCTCGATCACCGGGGTGGCGGGCCTCAGCCCGACCTTGCGCCGCAGTTCGGCATACAAGTGCTCCGGCACGCCGCGCGGCCCCGCGACCAGGCGATGGGTCGCCTGCCCGGTCAAGGCCTCAAGCGACAACTGAAAGGCGCGCCGCGCGCTCTCGTTGGCGAGGTCGACGGCCACCATGACGGCTACGCCCAGGGCGACGCCGAGCAGGCTGAGCAGGGTCTGGCCGAGGTGGCGGCGCCGGTCGCGCCGGCTGGCCAGTCGCAGTGCCGCGGTCACCACGCCGAGCGGTCCCGCTCGGACGAGAGGCGCCCGTCGGTCAGGGTCAGCACGCGGTGGGCACGCTCGGCCACGGCCAGGCTGTGGGTAACGATCAAGAGCCCGCGGCCCCGGTCGGCGAACAATTCGTCGAGCAGGTCGAGTACCTGCCGGCCGGAACGGGCGTCGAGGTTGCCGGTCGGTTCGTCCGCCAGCACCAACGCCGGCCGGTGCACCAGGGCGCGGGCGATCGCAACCCGCTGCTGTTCACCGCCGGAGAGCTGATCGGGGAAGGCGTCGAGTCGTTCTCCCAGGCCGATCCGCCCCAGCAGCTCGGCCGCCGCCTGCGCCGCCGCCGGTGCGGCGCTGCCGTTGAGTTCCAGCGGCAGGGCCGTGTTCTCCAGAGCGGTCAGAGTGGGAATCAGGTTGAACGCCTGGTAGACGTAGCCGATGTGGCGGCGCCGGAACAGGGTGCGGCGCTGTTCGTCGTAGGCGCTGAGCGGTTCACCCAGCAGGCTGACGCTGCCCAGGTCCGGCCGGTCGATGCCGCCGAGCAGGTTGAGCAGGGTCGACTTGCCGGAGCCGCTGCGACCCAGCAGCGCCAAGTGCTCGCCCGGCGCGATCTGCAGGTCCAGGGCGTCGAGCACCCGTAGGGTGCGGGTACCTTCCCGGTAACTCTTGGTGAGGCCGCGGGCCTCCAGCAGCGGTGATGCCATGGCCCAAGATTACCGCCTGGCGCCGGGGCGGGCGAGGGCGGCGGGTGCTCAGCGGGCGACGGCGGCGGGATGCAACTCACTGTCGAAGACCACGTGGCTGCGACCCAGGCGCATCCGCTTGGCGTGGTACATGGCCTGGTCGGAAGCGGCCAGGACCGCCTTGGGCGAGTCGAAGCGCGCCGCATCCACCGGGGCCAGGCCGACACTGAGGGTGCAAGGCACGGACCCGCAGTCGCCGAAGCGGTGCGCGCCGATGTCGCGGTCGAACTCGGTGAGCAGTTGCTGGGCCCAGGCCTGGATCGCCTGCGCCGACATGTTGTGTAGCAACAGTGCGAACTCGTCCCCACCCAGGCGCGCCACCGTGTCCGACGAACGGACCCGGCGCAGCAGGTAGGAGGCGACGTGCCGCAGCAGCGTATCGCCGGCGGCATGCCCGTGGCGATCGTTGACCGCCTTGAAATCGTTGAGATCGATGAGTGCGAGAAAACACGGCGGTTGGCGAGTCGACTGCTCGTAGTCGTGGCCCAGCATGAGATCGAAGTAGCGGCGGTTGTGCAGGCCGGTCAGGGCATCGGTGAGGCTCTGGCGCTCCAGCAGGCTGTGGCGCTCCTGCAGCTGCACCGCGAGCACCTCGATGTCTGGCAGCAGCTCCGCCGTTTCCTGGATCGCTGGCGGTGCCTGTGAGGGTAGATACACCCCGTCGTTGACGTCCAGCAGGATCTGGTGGATGCGTTTGATATCGGCACGGACCAGTCCCAGCACGCGCCGCACTGTGGCCAGGATGACCAGCACCACCACGCCGATCGCCGTCAGATCCGTCAGGATCAACGGGGTATAGAATCCTAGCGCGTTCGCGTAGGGGATCTCCATCGACAATTGCCAGTCGGTGCCCGGCACCGGGGTGGCAAACCGGCGCAAGCCCTTGATCTCGCGCAGCGGCGGGTTGGCGCCGATCAGGTAGCCATTGGCGTCGTGCAACAGGAAGCGGCGGTCGGGCGCCACGATCTCGTCGAGCAAGCGTTGCAGGACCTCGATGTGAAAGCTGCCGAATACTATTCCCGCCGGCGCGCCGCCGGCAGCGGCGATCGGGATGAGCAGGTCGAAGTGCCCGAGGCCGGGCAGGTCGTAATGGACCGGCGGCAGGCGAACCGGTTCGCCGCGCGCGTAGCGGGCCAAGTCGATGCGGCACTGCGTGCCGAGATGGTGTTTGGCCGGGTCGCCGATCAGCGCGCCGTCGGGCCCTGCGAGTGCCAGGCCGACACCGCCCGGCAACACGGCCAGGGTGTGGCGCGACCAGTCATCGGCGCCGTCTGCATCGCCGGCTGCGAGCAGCTCGGGGAGGCGCGGGTGCGCGGCCACCAACGTCATAATGTTGGTGAAAAAGCGGACCTGGTTACGGACCGTGATAGCGGCCTGTTGCAAGGCCTCGCGGGCCTCGGATTCGAACCGGCCCGCGGCCGTACGATAGTTCTTGCTCAGCACCAGGGCGCCGCTGGCGGTGGCCATTACCAGCACCAACGCCAGCAGTACGACCAAGCCTATGGTCAGCCGCCGAATCGAGATCGTCGAATGCTTCATCACCCCTCCCATGCCGACAGCATTTCGGCATCGTCCGAGCAAACTTCAGGGTTTATGTCCGGACTGCGGTCAGTGTCGCGCGAACCATCAGGGTGATGCGTGCCAGCCCTGAAATTGCAAAGAGCAGCGCGTAGCGCCGTGATCCTTTCCGCACCCTTGCCGTTTCCAGAAGGAGGGGGGCAACTGTGCTTCGCGACTTTCACGTTAAACTAGGCGGCCCGTTGAGGATCTGCCCGCAATGCCGAGACGAAACTCCCGCTCTACTGCGCGCCGCAGCCGGCGCGCCGTCGCCCGACCCCGCCGCCTGCTGCTCAAGTGGGCCCTGGGGCTGGTGCTGCTCGGCGGCCTGGCGCTGGGCGGCTACAGCCTGCATCTGGCGCAGGACGTCAGGGTCAAGTTCGAAGGCAAGCGCTGGGCGGTGCCGGCCCGGGTCTATGCCCGGCCATTGGAGCTGTATGTGGGGGCGCCGGTCAGCGCCGAGCAGCTGGCCGCCGAACTCGACGAACTGGGTTACCGCCAAGTGCCAAGCCCCGAACGGGCGGCCCAGTGGTCGCGCAAGGGTGGCCGGTTCCTGCTGCGCACGCGGCCCTTCCGCTTCTGGGACGAGGACGCGCCGGCGGCCTACCTGGAGGTTCAGATCGCCGATGGCGCGGTGACGCGGCTGCGCGATGCCGCCAGCGGCACGGACATCGACCTGGCGCGCCTCGAACCCGCTCCTGTCGGCAGCATCTATCCCGCGCACAACGAGGACCGCGTCCTGGTGCAGCGCGCCGAGATCCCCGATCACCTGGTGCAGGCCCTGCTGGCCGTCGAGGACCGGCAGTTCTACCACCACCCCGGGATCGATGTGCGTGCCGTCGCTCGGGCCGTGTGGTCGAACCTGCGGGCGGGACGAACCGTGCAGGGTGGCAGCACGCTCACCCAGCAGCTGGTCAAGAACTTCTTCCTGACACCCGAGCGCAGCTGGTGGCGCAAGTTCAACGAGGCGCTGATGGCGCTGATCCTGGAAGCACGCTACGACAAGGACGAGATACTGGAGGCCTACGCCAACGAGATCTTCCTGGGCCAGGACGGTGAGCGTGCGGTGCACGGTTTCGGGCTGGCCGCCTACTTCTATTTCAATCGCCCGCTGCAGGAGTTGAGCCTGCCCGAGACCGCCATGCTGGTGGGCCTGGTCAAGGGGGCCAGTTACTACAATCCGCGCCGCAACCCGGAGCGGGCCAAGTCGCGGCGCGACCTGGTGCTGGACCAGATGGCGGAACGGGGCATGCTCGACGCCGCGACCTTGACCCGGGCGAAGGCGATGCCCTTGGGGGTCGGTGTCCAGGGTCGGCACAGCGATCACCGCTACCCGGCTTTCGTGGATCTGGTGCGGCGTCAGTTGCAGCGCGATTATCGTGAAGATGACCTGACCTCGGAAGGCCTGCGCATCTTCAGCACGCTGGATCCCTGGGCCCAGCGCGCAGCGCAGCGCCTGCTCGATGAACAGCTCGCCCGTCTCGATCGCAAGCAGGAGGGGCAGTTGCAGGGCGCGGTGGTGCTGGTCGGCGCTCAGGGGGGCGAAGTGCGGGCCGTGGTGGGTGGCCGGGCCAATGCCATTGCCGGGTTCAACCGGGCACTGGACGCAATCCGGCCGATCGGCTCACTGGTCAAGCCCGCGGTCTATCTGACCGCCCTGGCCCGGCCCGAGCGTTACAGCCTGCTGACTCTGCTCGACGACACCGCCGTGGCCTTGAAGCTGCCCAACGGCCAGACCTGGAAGCCGCAAAACTTTGACCGCAAGGAACATGGCATGGTGCCGTTGCACCAGGCCTTGGCCCAGTCCTACAACCTGGCCACCGTGCGCCTGGGCCTGGACCTGGGGTTGCGGGAGGTCGCCGGTACCCTGCAGGCGCTCGGGATCGAACGCGACATTCCACCGCTCCCCTCGCTGCTGCTGGGCGCCGTCTCGGTGTCGCCGCTGGAGGTGGCCCAGGTCTACCAGACCCTGGCATCGGGCGGTTACCGCTCGCCGCTGCGCGCGATTCGCGAGGTGCTGACCGGCGACGGCCAGCCGCTGCAACGCTATCCCCTGACCGTGAGCCGGGTGGCCGATCCCGGACCTGTGTTCCTGCTCAGTCGCAACCTGGTCGAGGTGGTGCGCGAAGGAACCGGGCGCGGCCTGGCGAGTCACCTTGGCGAGGGTCGCGAGGTCGCGGGCAAGACCGGCACCACCAACGACCTGCGGGACAGCTGGTTTGCCGGGTTCAGCGGCGACCAGGTCGGGGTGGTGTGGATCGGTCGTGACGACAATGGCTCGACCGGACTGACCGGCAGCACCGGCGCCTTGCCGGTCTGGGGGCGGCTGATGCGGGCGCTGCGGGTCGAACCGCTGCAGCTGAACGCGCCCGACGACATCGATTACAGCTGGGTGTTGCCGGATACCGGCCTGCTGGCCGACCAGGGGTGCGACGGCGCCGTGTCCTTTCCCTTTCTGCGCGGGCATGCGCCGCGGGTGCGTTCGTCGTGCGTGGAGCGGGAGCCGACCCAAGGCGTGGGCCGGTTTTTTGAGCGCCTGTTCCAGTGAGCCGGACCGCGTCGCGCTAAACTCTTGGCTTTCCGATCCATCTTTGCAGGTGTCATGAAACTACAGCTGTTGTTACTGCCGCTGTCCGCCCTGGCCTTGCTGGCGGGAGGTTGCTCCAGCCCGTACCGCACCCAGCCACCGGCCCCCATCGAACGCAGCGGCGTGCCGGTCGAGCGGCCCCAGGCGCAAACGCCGGCGCCGGCAGCGGCCGGCGAACCGACGATTTCGGCCTACATCCCGCCAGCCGAACCGCGCACCGCGCGCCCCATGCCTGCCAAAGCGGTGCAGGTGCTGCAGCGCCGTGCCGCCGACCAGCGGCGCGGCGGTGACCTGGACGGCGCCGTGGCCAGCCTGGAACGGGCTTTGCGCATCGAACCGCGCAATGCCGAGCTGTGGAACCAATTGGCGCACCTGCGCGAAGGCCAGGCGCGTCATGCCATGGCGGAGGAACTGGCTGGCAAGTCGAACAGCCTGGCCGGCCTCTACGACCGGGACCTGAAACGCGATAACTGGGAAATCATCGTCCGCAGCCGTCGCGCCCAGGGCCTGGGTGCGGCCGCGCGCGAGGCCGAACGCGAGGCGGCGCGGTATGAGTAAGAGACAGGGGCGAGGGCCTTAAACACAGGGCCCAGGAGCGAGGGGGCTTGTGCGGCTGGCACCTCAACAGACCGGGCCGAGGGCCGAGGGCCGAGGGACGAGGAGCGAGGGGTT
>JBFZDU010000051.1:0-4422 GCA_041307205.1 Gammaproteobacteria bacterium
GCCCGGTGGTCAGCACGGTCACCGCCTCGGGCAGTGTCGCCGCCATGGTGACCGTGGATGTCAGCTCGCAACTGTCCGGGCAGGTCGCCCGGATCGAGGCCGACTACAACGCCGAGGTCGAACAGGACCAGGTCCTGGCGCGCCTGGACCCGCAGTCCTACGAGGCCCGGGTCAGGGAGCTGGAGGCCGAACTGGAGGTGGCCCAGGCCAGTGTGCTGATGCAACGCGGCGCCGTCGCCCAGGCCGAGGCCGAGTTGGCAAACAGCGAGGGCACCCTGGCCGTGCTGACCAATCGCGCCGCCAGCCACCGCGCCAATTACACCGACCTGGAGCAGGAACTGGAGCGACTGCGTTCGCTCAAGAGCCAGAGCGCCGTGTCCGTGCGCGAAGTGCAGAAGGCCGAGGCCGAGCGCGACTCGGCCCGGGCCCTGCTCGGCGCCGCCAACGCCGAGGCCCAGGTGCAGCAGGCGCGGATCCGCTCGGCCGCGGCTGCCGTGGACATTGCCAAGGCGGGGGTGAGCAATGCCGAGGCCGTGGTCAAGCAGCGCCAGGCCGCCCTGGACCAGGCCCGGGTGGACCTGGAACGGACCGTCATCCGCTCGCCGATCGCCGGCATCGTGATCAGCCGCGACGTCGATGTGGGCCAGACCGTGGCGGCCAGCCTGCAGGCCCCGACCCTGTTCACCATCGCCGGCGATCTCGGCCAGATCAAGGTCGAGGCCAGTGTCGACGAGGCCGACATCGGGCGGGTGCAGGCCGGCCAGCGCGTCGAGTTCAGGGTCGACGCCTACCCCGAGCGCAGCTTCAGCGGCACGGTGGCGCAGGTGCGCAAGGCGCCGCAGGCCTTTCAGAACGTGGTCACCTACCTGGTGGTCATCGAGGCCGCAAATCGCGACCAGGCGCTGTTCCCGGGCATGACCGGGCTGGTGCGCATCGTGGTGGCCGAACGCCCGGACGCCCTCCGGGTGCCGAACGCGGCGCTGCGTTTCCGCCCGCTCGGCGCCCTGGCCGGCGACCCGGGCGGCGCCCCCCCGGGGCAGCAGGTCTGGGTGCTCAAAGGCGGCCGTCCGGCCGCGATCGCCGTGACCGCCGGCGAAACGGACGGCTCGATCACCGCAGTCGCCAGCGACGCCTTGCAGCCGGGCGACCAGGTCATCCTGGGTGCGGTCCGGGCGGCGCCTTGAGCGCCGACCCGGCGGCTGATGCCGATTCGGGAATGCGGACCAGGCCGTGGGCGCATTGATCCAGACCGCGAAGCTGAGCAAGGCATACCCGACCGAGGCGGCGCCGGTGCTGGCGCTGCGCGAGGTGAGCCTGCGCATCGACCGGGGCGAGTTCGTCGCCGTCATGGGCCCCTCGGGTTCGGGCAAATCGACCCTGCTCAACCTGCTGGGGTGCATGGACCGTCCGAGCGCCGGCCGTTACGTACTCGACGGCGAGCCGGTCAGCGACTTCGGCGTCAATGCCCTGGCCGGCGTGCGCAACCGGCGCATCGGACTGGTGTTCCAGAATTTCAACCTGCTGGGGCGCACCTCGGCCGCCGAGAACGTGGAACTGCCGCTGCTGTACGGCGACCTGCCGGCCGGGCAGCGGCGGGCGCGGGTCGCGGAGCGGCTGCGCCAGGTCGGACTCGGTGACCGGATGCGGCACCACCCCAGCCAGCTCTCGGGCGGGGAACAGCAACGCGTGGCCATAGCCCGGGCCTTGGTGAACGATCCGGCCCTGCTCCTGGCCGACGACCCCACCGGCGCGCTGGACAGCAAGACCGGGCAGGAGATCATCGCCCTGTTCCAACAGCTCAACCGCAGCGGCATCACCATCCTGCTGGTGACCCACGACCGGCACGTGGCAATGCACGCCCAACGCATCATCCTGTTCCGCGACGGCCGCCTGGTGCGCGACCTCCCCAATCCGCGCCCGCGCGACGCCGCCCTCGAAGTGGCCGCCCGCCGGGCGCGCCGGGCAACGCCATGAAGCCGCTGAGGAATCTGCGCATCGCGGGCCGCGCCCTACGCCGCCATCGGCTGCGCAGCGCCCTGACCATGCTCGGGGTCATCGTCGGCGTGGCCTCGGTCATCGTGCTGATGGGGATAGGTGCCGGCGCCCGCGAACAGGTGCTCGCCGAGATCCGCAGCCTGGGCGCCAACCTGCTGCTGATCCAGCCGGCCAGCGCCGAGGCCGGCGGCGCCCAGCTCGGGAGCGGCTCGGGCGCCTCCCTGACCATCGAGGATGCCGAGGCGATCCGGGATGAGATCACCGCGGCGGTGGCGACGGCACCGGTCGTGTTCGGCCAGGCCCAGGTGATCCGCGGCAACCTCAACTGGCAGACCACGGTGCAGGGCATCACGCCGGACTACCTGGTCGCGCGCGAGTGGCCGGTGGCCGAAGGCCGGGAGATCTCGGCGCAGGACGTCCGCGCGGCCGCCAAGGTCGTGCTGCTCGGCGACTCGGTGGCCAGGCGACTGTTCGAGGACGGCCCGGCGGTCGGCAGCATGGTGCGCCTGGCCAAGGTGCCCTTCACCGTGGTGGGGGTGCTGGCGGCCAAGGGCGAGAACTCGCAGGGCGCCGATCAGGACGACAAGGTCATGATCCCACTGAGCACGGCCAGGACGCGGGTACTGGGTGACGACCGGCAGCGGCCGCGCGCCGTGCAGTACGTGATGGTGAAAGTGGGCGACTGGAATTATCTGCAGCAGACCGCCGACGACATCCGCGCGCTGCTGCGCCAGCGGCACCGCCTGGCGACAAGCCGGGAAGACGATTTCACGATCAAGAACATGGACGCGATCCAGCGCAGTGAAGAAGAGGCGACCGGCACCTTCATGCGCCTGCTGGTCGCGGTCGCGTCCATTTCGCTGCTGGTCGGGGGCATCAGCATCATGAACATCATGCTGGTGTCGGTGACCGAGCGCACCCGCGAGATCGGCATCCGGCTCGCGGTCGGGGCACGCCCCGCCGACGTGCTGGGACAGTTCCTCACCGAAGCCGTGGCGCTCTCGACGCTCGGCGGCGCCATCGGGATCGGGCTGGGCTACCTGGTGCTCGGCCTCGCCTGGCTGGCCGCTTTCCCGGTGCTTGCCGAGCCGCACGCCGTCCTGCTGGCCTTTGGCTTCGCCGCGGCGGTCGGGATCTTTTTCGGGTTCTACCCGGCCTACCGGGCGGCCAAGCTCAACCCCATCGAGGCCTTGCGTTTCGAGTAGCGTACCGGGCGCACAACGAAAAACCCCGCATTCGTTACGAATGCGGGGTTTGTGTCAGCCACCAGCTACGGTTCGAGGCGGCGTATCACAACGGGGCCGGCGTACAAAGCGGGCTGACCGTCGGATCGATTGCACAGGCCCGGGCGACATAGACGCTCGACAAGCGCGCACCGCTCGCCCGCAGGCGCTCCGCCGTCAACGGGCTCCTGGTATCAAACCTGACCGCCGCGCGCTCGAACAACGCCGAAATACGGTCGGCCAGGCTGATTAGCCGGACCGCCGCCGGGTCGACCGGGTCCACCGCCTGGGCTTGGGAGGCCATGGGTGCAGCCAAAGCCGCACCCAGCACCAGTGCTGTCGACAAGAGACGAAATTTGCTTTTCATTGGAACCTCGATAGATCGTGTGGGTTGGTATTCTGTGGAGAGGCGAAAACGTCGACACGCCTCCGGCGCTGCAGCCCCAAGCTCATCCCAGCTATTAAGGCGCGCAGCATCGGCGTACAACTGCGTGAAACCGTGGGAAATAGTGCCCGTCAAACTGCGATTTGTCAATTCCAGTATAGGTAAAGCCCACGGGTTTTGGTGCTGTATCTAGGATTCGCTTGGCCGCAGAGGGCATTGAAAAAGCCAATATAGAACCAAGTGCCGCAATCTCGTCACTTGGCAATATATGCGCGTTGCCGTAACGACCTAAATAGGGCCGGCCTGGTCGCGATGCACGGATAATTTTGCAGTTCATCACAAAATAAATCCTCCGCCGCCGGCAGCTGGCAAGCAGTGCTGGATCCGGCAAGCGTATGCAGACGGGGCCTGCGGTAACCAGGCCACCGCAGTGCCTAACCAAACCCGAGTCAAACGCACCGGGGCCTTTTAGTGCACCGACCCGCTCCCCCAAAAGGCCCCGGGGAAAACAGCCAGCCCCGCCCCCTGGTGTCGGGCGTATTCTACAGTCGAACGCCAACCTGACTTAAGCAAATGTCACACCATGATTACTTTTAACTGATTAAACAGCATGTTGAAAATCCACGGCGGTCAGGGCAAGGCGGAATCGTAAAAATTCCTGACACTCTGCTGGCCCAATCCGTCCCGGACTGAGCCAGGCGGCGAGGACTCTCCCCCGGTGCACCGCTGCACCGGCGAGCCCTCCGGTGCCCCAAGGCCGCCGCAAGGTACTGATTCGGCCGCTGACGTATAGAAACCAGCGCGACCAGAAGGGTGCTC
>JBFZDU010000052.1:0-19667 GCA_041307205.1 Gammaproteobacteria bacterium
TCCGGCATCAAGGAGAAGTACATCTTCCAGAAGATGGGCATCCCCTTCCGCCAGATGCATTCCTGGGATTATTCGGGTCCTTACCATGGCTATGACGGCTTCGCCATCTTCGCCCGTGACATGGACATGACACTGAACAATCCCTGCTGGAAAAAGCTGCAGGCCCCCTGGCTGAAGCCGGCCGAGCCGGCGGCCAGCGTCTGATGCGATAGCTCCCTCTCCCAGTGAGAGGGAGCGTGACGGGACGTCGCATCCGTGCGACATCAGCTCTCAATTGGCCGTCGGTCCGCAGATTAGCGGCGCGGCAGAGGAGATCATCAATGAGTCAGTCTGTAGACAACATCAAGCCCAGCTATCCCCTGTTCCGGGATGCCGATTACACGGAGAACCTGGCAAAGAAGCGCGACAACTTCGAGGAGCGCCATCCGGCGGAGAAAATCCAGGAGGTGTTCGACTGGAGTACCACCGAGGAGTACCAGGAACTCAACTTCAAGCGGGAAGCCCTGACCGTCAATCCGGCCAAGGCCTGCCAGCCGCTGGGCGCGGTGCTCTGCGCCCTGGGCTTCGAGAAGACCCTGCCTTACGTGCACGGCTCCCAGGGCTGCGTGGCGTACTTCCGCACCTACTTCAACCGGCACTTCAAGGAACCGATCGCCTGCGTGTCGGATTCCATGACCGAGGACGCGGCAGTGTTCGGCGGCCAGAAGAACATGTTCGACGGTCTGGAGAATGCCAAGGCGCTGTACCAGCCGGAGATGATCGCGGTGTCTACCACCTGCATGGCCGAGGTCATAGGGGACGACCTCAATGCCTTCATCGGCAACGCCAAGAAGGCGGGTCATCTCGACGCCGATTTCCCTACGCCCTTTGCGCACACGCCGAGCTTCGTGGGTTCCCACACCACCGGGTGGGACAACATGTTCGAGGGCATTCAGCGCTACTTCACCCTCAACTACATGGAAGACAAGGTGGTCGGCAGCAACGGCAAGCTGAACATCGTGCCGGGCTTCGAGACCTACCTGGGTAACTACCGCGTGATCCAGCGGATGTTGCACGACATGAATGTCGACTACAGCTTCCTGTGCGATCCGACCGAGGTGCTGGATACGCCGGCCGACGGGGAGTTCCGCATGTACGCCGGCGGCACCCCGCTGGCGGCGATGAAAGACGCACCGAATGCCATAGATACCCTGCTGCTGCAGCCCTGGCAGTTGGTCAAGACCAAGAAATTCGTCGAGACCACCTGGAAACAACCGGCCAGCGCCATCAATATCCCGATGGGACTGGAATGGACCGACGAGTTCCTGATGAAGGTGTCGGAGCTTACCGGCAAGCCGATCGGGGACGCGCTGACCAAGGAACGCGGCCGCCTGGTCGACATGATGACCGATTCGCACGCCTGGCTGCACGGCAAGAAATTCGCTCTCTGGGGCGACGCGGACTTCGTACTCGGCATGACCAAGTTTCTGCTCGAACTGGGCGCGGAACCGACCCACGTGCTGTGCCATCACGCCAACAAGCGCTGGAAGAAGGCGGTGGAGAAGCTGCTGGCCGAGTCTCCTTACGGGGCCAACGCCGAGGTGCACATCGGCCGGGATTTGTGGCACCTGCGCTCGCTGGTGTTCACCAATAAGCCGGACTTCATGATCGGCAATTCCTACGGCAAGTTCATTCAGCGCGACACGCTGTTCAAGGGCAAGGAGTTCGAGGTGCCGCTGATCCGCATCGGCTTCCCGATCTTCGACCGCCACCACCTGCACCGCCAGACGACCATGGGTTATGAAGGCGCCATGCAGATGCTGACGACCCTGGTGAACGCGGTGCTGGAGCGGCTCGACGACGAGACGCGCGGCATGGGCACGACCGACTACAACTACGACCTGGTCCGCTAGGCGGATCGGCACCGGGTCGCTGCGGCGACCCGGTGCGAGGTCGTTTGGGAGGCAGATGATGCCCAATGTGATGCTGCGCAGAAAGGATACCGGCGAGTTGCTTTTCTATGTTGCCAAGAAGGACATGGAAGAGACCATCGCCAGCGTGGAAAAGGATACGGACAACGAATGGGGCGGCGAGGTGGAGCTGACCGACGGCACCAAGTGGTACATAGAGCCGATCAGTCCGCCGCCGACCTTTCCGACTACTTTGCGTTTCAAGAAGGCGTGACGCACGCCTCGGAGGAAATTGACCATGGCACTGCGAATCGTACGCGACGTCTGTACCGCTTGTGGTGACTGCGAGCCGGTCTGCCCGACGGCATCGATCAAACCGTTCAAGGGCGTATACGCCATCGACCCCAACAGCTGCACCGAGTGCGAGGACGAGTTCGACGTCCCGCAGTGTCTCGATGCCTGTATGGAAGACGACTGCATAGTCCCGGCCTGTGTGTTCGAGGCGGCGCGGCACTGCGGCCGCGCCGCCTGAGATCTGAGTGCGATCGGAGTAATAACCCATGAGCGATGCCCCCATTTCACGAGAGTTCGCTTTGCGCATAGGCCTCGCGGCACGCCTGCTGCCCGACCGGGATCCCGCCGGCCTGCTGCGCCTGCTCGACGCGGCAGTGGGTCTGCCACTCACCCGCAAGAAGCTGCAGGGCCTGGGCGTTGCACAACTGCAGGCGGCCGGCGGGACGCTGGCCGGGCTGGACGTTGGGTTGCTCGGACAGTTGGCGGCCTGCCTCAACGGGCCGCTGCCGCAGGACGACGACCCCGGGGTCCCGGTGCCCGAGCCCTACGCGGACGGTGACCTGCCGGGCTCGATACGGGTTGCCTGCGCCTCGGACAGTGCGGCGCAGCTCGATGGGCACTTTGGCGCCTGTCGGCGCTTCCTGGTATACCAGGTCTCCGCTGCCGAGGCCCGGTTGATCGATGTGCGCACCCCAAGCGACAGCGGCGCCGAGGACGACAAGAACGCCTACCGCGCCCGGCTGATCGCCGACTGCCAGTTGCTGTACGTGATGTCCATCGGTGGTCCGGCGGCGGCCAAGGTCGTCAAGGCCGGCGTGCACCCGGTGAAGTTTCCTGCCGGCGGTGCGGCGCGCGCGCACGTGGAGAGCCTGATGCCGGTGCTCGGCAGCGCGCCACCGCCCTGGCTGGCCAAGGTCATGGGGCAGGCGGCCGAGCAGCGGGTGCGCTTCGAACGGGCGGACCCGGCATGATCGCGACGGCACAGATCGACCAGGTCCTGAACCTGGTGCGCGAACGCGGCGTCGGTCTGGCCGTGGTCGAGGAGCTGCGCCAGCTGCTGCCGGGCGTGCATTTCACCCACTGCATGGACGATGACGTGGTGGGGGTCGAGCCGGTGCGTGCGGCGGAGACCTTCAATTTGTACCTGGTCGACGGTCGCGGGCACTGCCTGCGTTTCACCGCGGAGCCGCTGCATGCGACCGGCCTGGTCGTTGCGGAACTGGAGGCGGCATGAGCCCGGTCGCGGTGGGCTCTGCCGGCATGCCCGGGGTGGCGCATGACCGGACCTGACATCGCCGCGGTGCCGGTGCAGGAACTGGCCGCCGCCTGCACCGTCCCGCCCTGCGCGGGCGGACTCCGCTGCATCATTGAGCGCCTGGCCGCCAGGCTGCCGGGCCTGGACTTCACGCCCGTGCTCAGTCGCGGTGGCTGGCACCGCATCGGCGGCGTCGTGGACGCCGCTTACGGGCGCATCGCCGACCAGGTCGAGACATGGGCGGCGCGCGAATCCGGCGGTGACCTGGCAGCGCTGCTCGATCGCTACGGCGACGCCGGGTTCTTCGCCACCCGTTGGCAAGGCACGACCCATTACCTCACCGCCGCCTGCGGTCCCGGCGCCGCGGATTTCGTGCAGCTCGAAGTCGAGGAGTTGCAGGAGGTGCTGGATCGCATCCTGATAGACCCCGACTGGTACCCGGACGACCTGCAGGAATTTGTCGATCCGCTCGACTATCCGCGGCTGGTGCCCGAGCCCGTTGGCACACCGCGCTACGCCTTTCGCCGGCTGCTGCGGATCTCCGACTGGGTCGCCGAGCGCCAGGCGTCCTTTGGCGCCGACGGCCGGCTGCCGCGCTGGTTCGACGACTGGACAAGCAGCTCCGCGGGCGCGGCCGCACCCTTGTGCCGCCACTGGGTGCTGGCGCTGCGGGAATCGGCCGACCGGGGCGGTTTGACCCGCCTCACCGGCAAGCCGGTGCCGGCGCCGGGACTGGCGCTGCCGCGGTTGGCGGGCGGGTGTCAGGGTGCGACGCTGGCCAACGCGCTCCATGGGTTCGACAAGGCGGCCGGTTACCCCTTCGCCTGGTACTTCCACATGCTGTGCACGACCGGGGTTTCCTCGGCGGTCGGTGATGCGGTGTTGGCCGACCTGGCTGCGGGCTATACCTACCTGCCGGAACGGGATACGGCCGTGCTGCAGGCCTGGGCTGCCGACCGGTACGCGCTCTGAGCCGTCGGGCGGCTTGTCGGCTACCGTCCGGCGGCCCCGCGATTTGTCGGCTTTGCGACAAGCCAGCAGTGCAACAGAGCTTGCCGATTCAGCAACTTGGCGAGTGGCACAAGGGTTGCAGCGCTGCATTCATCGCCGCCACCCGGAGCGTGTCCGCATGAAGCAGAAAGACATCGCCGCCCTGCTCGACGAGCCGGCCTGTACCCATAACCAGAAAAGCAAATCGGGGTGCGCCCGGCCCAAGCCCGGCGCCTCGGCCGGCGGCTGTGCCTTCGATGGTGCGCAGATCGCGTTGCTGCCGATTGCCGACGTCGCCCACATAGTGCACGGGCCGATCGCCTGCGCCGGCAGTTCCTGGGACAACCGCGGCACGCGCTCCTCCGGTCCGACCCTGTACCGCCTGGGCATGACCACGGATCTCACCGAGCAGGACGTGATCATGGGCCGCGGCGAGAAGCGGCTGTTCCACTCGATCAAGCAGGCGGTGGAGGACTATGCGCCGGCCGCCGTGTTCGTCTACAACACCTGCGTGCCGGCCCTGATCGGCGACGACATCGAGGCCGTGTGCAAGGCGGCCGCGACCCGCTGGGGCGTCCCGGTGGTGCCGGTCGATGCCGCTGGCTTCTATGGCACCAAGAACCTCGGCAACCGTATCGCCGGCGAGACCATGGTCAAGTATGTCTGTGGTACGCGTGAACCCGATCCGCTGCCCGCGACGAGCGCAGCGCAGGGCATCCGGGTGCACGACATCAACCTGATCGGCGAATACAACATCGCGGGCGAACTGTGGCATGTGCTGCCGCTGCTGGATGAATTGGGCCTGCGCGTGCTGTGCACCCTGGCGGGCGACGCGCGCTTTCGCGAGGTGCAGACCATGCACCGCGCCGAGGTCAACATGATGGTCTGCTCCAAAGCCATGATCAATGTCGCGCGCAAGCTGCAGCAGGCCTTCGGCACGCCCTGGTTCGAGGGCAGTTTCTACGGGGTGCAGGACGTCTCCGGAGCGCTGCGCGACTTTGCCCGGCACCTCGATGATCCCGATCTGCAGGCGCGCACCGAGCAGTTGATTGCACGCGAGGAGGCGCGCAGCGAGGCCGCCCTGCAACCCTGGCGCGCGCGGCTGCAGGGCCGCAAGGTGTTGCTCTACACCGGCGGGGTCAAGTCCTGGTCGATCATCTCCGCCCTGCAGGACCTCGGCATGCAAGTGGTGGCGACCGGCACCAAGAAATCCACCGAGGAAGACAAGGCCCGGATCCGCGAACTGATGGGCCAGGACGCCCAGATGATCGAGGACGGCAATCCGAGGACCTTGCTGCAGATCGTGCGCGAGCAGGGTGTGGACATCCTGATTGCCGGCGGTCGCAACATGTACACCGCGCTCAAGGCGCGGGTGCCCTTTCTCGACATCAACCAGGAACGCGAGTTCGGCTATGCCGGCTATCAGGGCATGTTGGAACTGGCCCGGCAACTGGCGTTGACCCTGGAAAGCCCGATCTGGGAGGCGGTGCGCCGACCCAGCCCCTGGCGGACGACACCGGCCGCCGCCGGCACGCCGCTGGGCGACAGCGCCCGCACCGACAGCCGACCCGCCTGAGGTGAGCCATGGCAGATGTCCGCAAGCGTAATAGGGCCCTGTCGGTCAGCCCGCTCAAGGTCAGCCAGACGGTCGGTGCCGCGCTGGCCTTCCTGGGCTTCCACCGGGCTATCCCGATGCTGCACGGCGCGCAGGGTTGCACCGCCTTCGGCAAGGTGTTCTTCGTGCGGCACTTTCGTGAACCCATCCCGCTGCAGACCACCGCCATCGACCAGGTCAGCGCGGTCATGGGCTCTGGCGACAATGTCATCGAAGGTCTCAAGACCCTGTGCAGCAAGAGTCGGCCGGCGCTGATCGGGGTGCCGACCACGGCGCTGTCCGAGACCCAGGGCTCGGATGTGCACATGGCGGTGCGCGAGTTTCGTCAGCAGTATCCCGAGTACGACGATGTGGCCATAGTGCCGTTGTCGGCACCGGATTTCAGCGGCTCCATGGAGAGCGGTTTCGCGGCCGCGACCCGGGCCATCATTGAACAACTGGTGCCGCCGGCGGCGCAGTCGGGCACCCGGCCGGGCCGGCGCCGCCGCCAGGTCAACGTGCTGGTCGGGGCTGCTTTGACCCCGGGCGATATCGAGGCGCTGAAGGACCTGATCGAGCTGTTCGGGCTGCGGCCGGTGGTGGTGCCGGATCTGTCCGATTCGCTCGACGGCCATCTGAGCGACCAGGATTTCAGCCCCTTGACGGTCGGCGGCACGCCGCTCGGCGAACTCGCGCATCTCGGCGATGCCCTGGCGACCCTGGTGATCGGCCCCTCCCTGGCGGCTGCGGCCGATGTACTGCACCAACGCACCGGGGTGCCGGACCATCGCTTCGACCATCTGATGGGCCTGCAGGCCGTGGACGACCTGGTGCTGTTGCTGCAGCGCCTGTCGGGTCAGCCGGTGCCGGAGCGCCTGGAACGGCAGCGCGCGCAATTGCAGGACGCGATGCTCGACACCCACTTCATGCTGGGACTGGCCCGGTTCGCCATTGCGGGCGAGGCCGACCTGGTGCACGGCTTTACCGATCTGCTCGCGGGCATGGGGGCGGCGACGGTCGCCGCGGTGGTCCCGGCCAACGCCGCGGTGCTGCAGCGGGTGGCCTGTGCCCAGGTGCAGATTGGCGACCTTGGGGATCTCGAAGCATTGGCGGTGGCCAATGGCGCCCAGGTCCTGATCGGCAGTTCGCATGCCGCGGAGCCGGCACACCGTCTGGGCCTGCCCCTGCTGCGGGCGGGCTTCCCGCAGTACGACCGGGTCGGCGGTTACCAGCGCACCTGGATCGGCTACCAGGGGGCGCGCCAGACCCTGTTCGAATTGGCGAATACCCTGCTTGCTCTGGAGCATGGCGCTATCGCGCCGTACCGCTCCGTCTATGCGCAGAAGCCGGAGTACCGGCAGGAGGACATGCATGCAGCCACAGCGACACCTGCGCCTGCTCGATCGCAGCACTGACGGCAGCGCCATGGCGCCGGCCATCCGGGTCGCGTTTGCCACCAGCGACATGAAGACGGTCGACCAGCACTTCGGTGCGGCCGAGGCGTTCGCCGTCTACGCGGTGACGCCGCAGGGCGCGCACCTGGCCGAGGTGGCCCAGTTCGGCCAGCTGGCGATGGACGGCAACGACGACAAGCTGGCGGGCAAGGTGGCGGCGCTGGCGGGTTGCGGCGCCGTGTACAGCAATGCGATCGGCGCATCGGCGATAGGCCGGCTGAACAGTGCCGGCATCCAACCCATGAAGGTCACCCCGGGTGCCCTCATCAGCCAGCTGTTGGACGGGTTGCGGGCCGAACTGCGCAGCCGGCCGTCGGCCTGGGTGTTGCGCGCCCTGGAGCGGCAGCGGCCGCAGACCGCGGATCGCTTCGCCGCGATGGAAGCCGAAGGGTGGGAGGAGTGAACCGGTGCTCGAACAGATCGTGACCGTGGTGCGCGTCGCCGGGACCACGGCCTGGGTGGCGGGTGATGCCGGCTCCGCCTGCGGCCACTGCGGCAGCGCTGCGCAGTGTGGCACCGGTGCCCTGGCGCGCTGGCTGGGGACTCGGCGCCGACTCCTGGCCCTGCCCAACCTGTTGCAGGCACGCCCGGGCGACCGGGTCGTCATCGGCGTCCCGGAGGGCCTGCTGGTGCAGGCCGCGGCGGTGGCCTATCTGCTGCCCCTGCTGGCCATGGCGGCGACCGCCATCAGCTGCGACGCGGCCGGGGTCGGCAACACCGGTGTCGCGCTCGCGGGCCTGGCCGGCTTCGTCCTGGGCCTGGGCCTGGTCGGGCGGATCACCGGGCGGGCCGGCGGCTGGTATCAACCGCAGATGCTGCGCTACCGCCCGGTAGAGGTTTACTTGTCTCAGCCAATCGAAGGAGTACACCCATGAATACCGCGGCGGAAGCCATAGGGGGCGATGACCCCATCCTTGAATCGGATTTCGTGAAAGAGATGGTGCGCCAGATGCGCGCCATCGACACCTACGGCAGCTACGACAACTGGTCCGTGGAGAAGATCCTGGCGCCCTTCGTCCTGACCAAGGAGCAGAAGCGCGAGATCCCGGTGATCGGCGACCCGGACGAAATCATCCTGGCGCGCGTGAAGGCTTTCTACAACGCCATCTCGGTGCTGATCGAGCAGGAGTGTGGCCTGATGGCCGTTCCCATGTTGAATCTCACCCATGAGGGCTTCGGCCGCGTGCTCATCACCGTGGGCAAGCTGGTGGTCATGGACCGGACGCTGCGCGATGTGCACCGCTTCGGCTTCCCGTCGTTGTCCAAAATGAAGGACGAGGCGGACAAGTTGCTGGCGGTGGCGCTGGAGATCATCGGCAAGCACTCGGAAGTGGCCGGGCTGTAAGGCGGGAGGGATGCCGACGTGAGCGACGAGGAACTCAAGATTCTGCAGCAGCAGGTGAAGAAGGCCAAGCGCATCGCCACCGAAAGGGCCGGCGAGTTGCACGACCTGGTGGAGGACGGTTTGCCTGCGGCCTACCGGGATTTGCCCGCGGTGTCGCAGGCTTGCTACGACGCCTGTGTTGCCTGGGCCGAGGTCTCCGCCAGGCTGGCGGCGGCCGAAGCGCAGATTCAAACCACAGTTTGAGGAGGTGCCCTGATGGCAGAGGTATTGACTGGACTGACCCGTGGCGGCGTGGCCTGGACCCCGGCCTTCGTAACCGCGCTGGATCAGGGCAAGTGCATCGGCTGCGGACGCTGCTACAAGGTGTGCCCGCGCGAGGTGTTCGAACTGGTCGAGCGCGAGGGCCTGGACCTGGCGAGCGACGCTGACTGGGACGACGACGATGACGACGACGATGGCTTCGCGGACGACACCAGCATGGTGATGAATCTGATGAACGCCCTGGACTGCATCGGCTGCCAGGCGTGCAGCAAGGTCTGCCCGAAAGATTGCCTGAGCCACGAACCACAGGACCTCGCCGCCTGAAGCGGCGCGCTGCACCGCCGCGGAGCTTGTCGCATGCCGAAGCCGCAAAGACATGTATTCGTCTGTACCCAATCCCGGCCGCCGGGGCACCCGCGCAGTTCCTGTGCCCAGCACGGCTGCGCGGCGGTCTACGAAGAATTCCTGTGGCAACTGCAGCAGCGCAACCTGTTCAACCGGGTGCAGGTGACGGCCACCGGCTGCCTCGGACCCTGCGGCGCGGGGCCCTCGGTGCTGGTCTACCCCGAGGGTGTCATGTACGCCGGCCTGGGCAGGGATGACGTGGCGGCGGTGTTCGACCAGCACCTCGAGGGCGGGGAACCGGTCGAGCGCTTGCTGGCGGCGCCCGAATTCTGGGGTTGACGCAACGGACTTGCCCCGTCCGGCGGGGACGGACCTCTCCCTGGCGCGCCGGTGGGGGCGACCAGCCGTTGTCGTGCTGGCTCGGTTGTTGCCTAATGTGACGGCATAACGGCGGAACCCACTGCGGCCAGGACGGTTACGGCGCCGCGATGGCGCAGCCAGGCTTGGTTCCGCCCTCATTGAGTGCAGTTCGCAAGAGGTCAAAAACGTGAAAGAGAAGAAACGCAGCGGCAAGATCGTCCCGGTCCGGGTCGTCAACGAATCGTTGAATGTGGGCGTAACGGAAAAGCCGTTCCTGCTCTCGCTGTTCGAAGGCCGCGAAGTGGTCGCCAACGGCAGCGCCCTGGGCCCGCTCGGCGGGCTAGACCTGACCGGTTACAGCGAGTACCGCCTGATCCTGCACCTGGTCGGCGTGCCGGGCACGCCCTTTGCCATCAAGGAACTGTTTGGACCGGCCGGGGCTATCGATCAGGTGGTGTTCGACGTCGGCAATGGCGAGATCGGTCCCAAGGGGACTTTGAACTACCGGGCACGCTTCGACATCTTCGGGCCGAAGAACTTCTTCATCCAGGTCTCCAACCTCGGGGTGGAGCCATTCGAGGTCAACGGCACGCTCTACGCGGTGCGTTGAGTCGCCGTCAGGGCTTACGGAGCCGGGCCCGGTGAGGCCCGGCGCCAGGTCCTTCAGGGTGAGGTGCGCAACTCCTCGGCCCAGCAACCGGTCGGCGGACCCAGGACGCCGGCCGGGGTTTCGAACCGCACCAGGTAGAGCGTCCGACTCGGCAGGTCCTCCATCTGGCCGGTGTTGATCAGCACCCCGCGGGTGCCGGTCTGGGCGATCACCGCGTCCTCGTCGAGTTCCGGGATGGTGCCGTCGTTGACGATCGTGGCGGCGGCGTACAACAGGTCACCGGGTTGCAGGTCGTTCAGGTCCATATCGCCCTCCAGAATGAATGTGGCGTTTCTTACGTGGCGGCGTGCCGTGTCTGTCGTCAATGCCACAGCGAATTTCGCGATTCAGCACGCTGCCGAAAAAAAACAATAACTTAGCTGCTATGTCGTCGAGTGGCACATGGCTTGCAATCTGTTGCTTACAGCAGCGTGCAAGACACTTGCCAGCAGGAGACGAAAGCCATGTTGAACCTGACCGAGAGTGCCCAGAAGGCGATCCGCCGCTTCATCAAAGGCTCGGCCACCCCCGTGGCCGGCCTGCGCGTCGCCGTCACCGGCGGCGGTTGTTCGGGCCTGCAGTACGCGATGAACCTGGTCGAGACTGGGGAGCCCGGCGATGTGCAGTTCAGCTGTGGGACCGTCACCGTGTTCGTCGAGGCGCTCAGCGCCCCGCTGCTCAAGGGGCTGACGGTCGATTTCATCGATGGCATGACGGGCAGCGGTTTCAAGTTCGAAAACCCGAACGCCGGCAACAGCTGCGGTTGCGGCAATTCTTTTTCAGCCTGAACGACGGCAGGGGGTCGACATGTGGGACTACTCGGAAAAGGTCAAGGAACATTTCTTCAGCCCGCGCAACGCCGGCGCGGTGCCCGGGGCCAATGCCACCGGCGATGTGGGGTCGCTCAGTTGCGGCGATGCCTTGCGGCTGACCCTGCGCGTCGAGCCCCGAACCGAGGTCATAGAGGACGCCGGGTTCCAGACCTTCGGTTGCGGTTCGGCGATCGCCTCGTCGTCGGCGCTGACCGAGATCATCAAAGGCATGACCCTGGATCAGGCGCTGCAAGTGTCCAACCAGGACATCGCGGATTACCTCGACGGCCTGCCGCCGGAGAAGATGCACTGCTCGGTGATGGGGCGTGAGGCGCTGCAGGCGGCAGTGGCCAACTACCGTGGCGAGGTCTGGAAGGACGACCACGAGGAAGGGGCGCTGGTCTGCAAGTGCTTTGCGGTCGATGCCGTCCTGATCGAGGACACCATCCGCGCCAACGGCCTGAAGACCGTCGAGGACGTGACCCACTACACCAAGGCCGGCGGCGGCTGTTCGGCCTGCCACGAAGGGATCGAGGAGATCCTGGTGCGCGTCCTGGCCGAGCGAGGCGAGCGGTTCGACCCGACCGCGGCGTCGATCGCGGCCCAGCCGAAGAAACTCAACACCCTGCAGCGGATCAAGCGTATCGAAACCGTGCTCGAATCGATTCGGCCGAATCTGCAGCGCGATCACGGTGACGTAGAACTGGTCGATGTCGACGGCCGGAACATCTACGTCAACATGAAGGGTGCCTGTGCCGGTTGCCAGATGGCTGCCACCACGCTCGGCGGTATCCAGCAGGCCCTGGTCGAGGGTCTGGGCGAGTTCGTCCGGGTGCTGCCGGCCGACCAAATGCCTGCGTGCGCGGAGGGTTGAGGCATGACCGAGGGCATTTATCTGGACAACAACGCCACCACCATGGTGTCTCCCGAAGTGGTGGCGGCGATGCTGCCGTACTTTACCGAACAGTTCGGCAACCCGTCGTCGGTCCACCGATTCGGTGACCAGGTCGGCAAGGCACTCAAGCGTGCCCGCCAGCAGGTGCAGGCACTGCTGGGTGCGGAGCACGACTCCGAGATCATTTTCACCTCCTGCGGCACCGAGTCGGACTCGACCGCGCTGCTGTCGGCGCTGCGGGCACAACCCGAGCGCAAGGAGATCATCACCACGGTGGTGGAACACCCGGCGGTGCTGTCCCTGTGCGGGCAGCTGGAGAAGGAGGGGTACAAGGTCCATTACCTCAAGGTCGACAAGCGCGGCCGCCTGGACATGCGGCAATACCAGGATCTGCTGTCCGACCAGGTGGCGGTGGTGTCGGTGATGTGGGCCAACAACGAGACCGGCACCCTGTTCCCGGTCGAGGAGATGGCGGTATGGGCCCGCGAGGCCGGCGTCATGTTCCACACCGACGCGGTGCAGGCGGTCGGCAAGGTGCCGATCAACCTGGCGGAATCCAGCATCGACATGCTGTCGCTGTCCGGCCACAAGCTGCACGCGCCCAAGGGCATCGGGGTGCTGTACCTGCGGCGCGGTGTGCGTTACCGGCCGCTGCTGCGCGGCGGTCACCAGGAGCGCGGTCGCCGCGCCGGCACCGAGAACTCCGCCGCGATCGTCGCGCTGGGCAAGGCCGCCGAAATGGCCATGGAGGCCATGGCGTTCGAGAACACCGCCGTGAAGGCGATGCGCGACCGGCTGGAGGCGGGCATCCTGGCGGCGGTGCCGCACTGCTTCGTTACCGGCGACGCACAGAACCGGTTGCCGAACACCTGCAATATCGCCTTCGAGTACATCGAAGGCGAGGCGATCCTGCTGTTGCTCAATCGCCTCGACATCGCGGCATCCAGCGGCTCCGCCTGCACCTCCGGCTCGTTGGAGCCCTCGCACGTGATGCGGGCCATGGACATCCCCTACACGGCGGCGCACGGCAGCATCCGCTTCTCGCTGTCCCGCTACAACACCATGGCCGAGGTGGAGTGCGTCATCGCCGCCGTGCCG
This sequence comes from Gammaproteobacteria bacterium, assembly GCA_041307205.1. GTDB lineage: Bacteria > Pseudomonadota > Gammaproteobacteria > Chromatiales > Chromatiaceae > JARRQB01. The sequence continues at coordinate 13,242 of JBFZDU010000052.1, forward strand.
CCGATCGTCGCGCAACTGCGCAAGCTGTCGCCCTACTGGGGTGTGGATGGCCCGGTCGCGGAGCCCGCGCAGGCCTTTGCCCCGACCTACGCCTGAACCCGCCGGGGCGGCAGCGGCCGCCCCGGTCTGTCCCCCGGTTGCCCCGGCCTTGTGAGCATTGCGACAACCCTGGCCGGAATGCCTGTCGCACACACCGCAACACCCTGCCTGGGGCGGCTTCAAGTATTTGAATACAGATGACTTATGCGGTTGGCATGCAGGTTGCTGCGGGTTCTCCAACAGCACTCCTGCGGCGAGGTAAGCGATGCAAGCCCCGGTCATCAACGACACCACGCTCAGAGACGGCGAGCAGTCCGCAGGGGTGGCCTTCACCTGCGAGGAGAAAGTCGCCATCGCCACCCTGTTGGCGGACCTGGGGGTGCGCGAACTGGAGGTGGGAATCCCGGCGATGGGTGCACAGGAGCGCGACGCCATCCGGGCCGTGGCGACGCTGCGCCTGCCGGGCGCGCTGATGGTGTGGTGCCGCCTGCACGCGGCAGACCTGCACGCCTGTCGCGATCTCGGCGTGCACTGGGTCGATCTTTCGATCCCGGCATCCGACCAGCAACTCGCCGGCAAGCTCGGACGCGACCGCCGCTGGGCGCTGGCGCAGGTTCGCAACCTGGTGCCGGTGGCGCTGGAGCAGGGCCTGCAGGTCTGCGTGGGTATGGAAGATGCCTCGCGCGCCGATTCCTATTTCCTCCTCCAGCTGGCCGAAGCCGCGCAGGAGGCCGGGGCACGCCGGATCCGTTTCGCCGACACCCTGGGGATCATGGAGCCCTTCGCGGTGCGGGCGCGCATTGGCGAGCTGCGCGCGGTCACCGACCTGCAGATCGAAATGCACGCGCACAACGACCTGGGGTTGGCGACGGCCAATACCCTGGCGGCAGTGCTGGGTGGAGCCAGCCATGTCAACACCACGGTGCATGGCCTGGGTGAGCGTGCCGGCAACGCCGCCCTCGAACAGGTGGTCATGGGCCTGCGTCACCTGCACGGACTGGATTGCGGTATCGACATGAGGCGCTACGCGCAGCTGTCGCAACGGGTCGCGGCGGCGTCGGGGCGCAGCCTGGACTGGCAGCAGAGCCTGGTCGGGGCGGGGGTCTTTACCCACGAGTCGGGTATCCACGTCGACGGCCTGCTCAAGGACCGGCGCAACTACCAGGGCATAGACCCCGCCGAGCTGGGCCGTGAGCACCGGCTGGTGCTGGGCAAGCATTCGGGGCGCAACGCCATCCGCAATGCCTTCGCCGAGCTGCGCATCGATGTCGATGGCACCCAGTGCGAGTGGGTACTGCAGCGGGTGCGCGCCTTCGTGGAGCAGACCAAGCGCCCGCCGTGCGCAGAGGACCTGCTTGGCTTCCTGCACGAGTTGTTGCAACCCCGGGGGGTGGCGGCATGACGACCGCGACCGTGGACCTGCTCGATTTCACCGCTGAGGACCTGTACTTCGACGAGGCGTCGGGACCCGAGGTGGCGCGCCTGCTGGAGGCCGCCGCCGACGCCTATGGCACGCCCGCCGCCGAACAATTGCTGCTGCGCGCCTACTTCAAGGCGCCCGACGACCTCAGCGTGCTGGTCGGGCTGTACCGCTTCTATTACTACCAGCACCGCTATCCGGACGCCCTGGACGTGGCGGACCGGGCGCTGCGCGTGGTGGCCGAACGCCTGGGCCTGGTGCCGGACTGGCGCGACCTGGGAGCGGCAGATCTGGCGCAGGGGGTGCAGCGCTCGATGACCCTGTTCCGCTTCTACCTCTATGCCCTCAAGGGCGCCGGCTACCTCAAGCTGCGCATGGGCGAACCGGGCGAGGCGCTGGCGCGACTCGAAGTGATCGCAAACCTCGATCCGGAGGACCGCATCGGGGTAAAGCCGCTCATCGATCTGGCGCACGCAGCCTTGGCCGAAGTCGCCGCGGCGCCGGCCCTCGTCTGATTTGAATGGCAACACGGGAGAGCAAGATGTCCGACCATGACCTCGATCTGGACCTCGAAGACCTGATCAGTGCCGAGGACTTCCTCGACTACTTCGGCGTCGCCTACGAACCGGCGGTAGTGCAGGTCAATCGCTTGCACATCCTGCAGCGCTTTCACGACTACCTCGCGGGGACGGGCGCGCCGCTTGGGTCGGACGCCGAGCGACGCGCCAGCTACCGCGAATCACTGGGTCGTGCCTACGCCGATTTCGTTGCCTCGGACGCGCTCACCGAAAAAGTGTTTCGCGTCTTTCACCGGCACGAACCGCAACCGGCCAGTGTGCGTCTCGACGAGCTGACAGTGCAGGTAACAGGTGCGCCCGCGCTTTGAGTACGGCGCGGCGGTCCGCGTCGTGCGCAACCTGCGCAACGACGGGACTTACCCCGGGCTGCCCACCGGGGCCTTGCTGGTACGGCGCGGCAGCCTGGGCTATGTGCGCGATCTGGGAACTTTCCTGCAGGACCAGATCATCTATACCGTGCACTTTGTCGACGACGATCGGCTGGTCGGGTGCCGTGACGCCGAACTGCAGGGGGCGGATGAGCCTTGGGTGCCCAGCCGTTTCGAGTTCCGCGACCGGGTCACGCCCCGTTTGCGCCTGGCCGTTGCCGGGGAGCAGGTCGCAGCACCGGGTGACGAGGGCGAGATTCTGAAAGTGGTGCGCGACGCGCCTGGTGGTGTCTGTTACCACGTGCGCTTCCCCGGCCGCACCTTGCAGATACCGGAGGACTCGTTGGATTTCAGCACCGGGGAGCCGGCCCCATGAGTCGGCCTGCGGTCTCGAACCAGGGGTATGCGCCGGGCTACGCTTACCACCTGCTGCGCGCGGCGCTCGACACCTACCAGCGCAACCCGGGGCAGCTCCAAGCCGGCGAGTTGGACCGGGTCCGGCGCAAGGCCGATCAGGCACTGGGGATCGAGTCCCTGGTGCTGGGTGCGGCCGAGGCGCGCGGCGTCTGGGTGTCGCCCGACGAGGTGGAGCGGGCCGTTGCCGCCGTGGCGGCGCGTTATGGCAGTCGCGAGGAGCTGCTGAACGACCTGCGGTGCAACGATCTCGATGAGGCCGCCCTGCGGACGGCATTGCAGCGTGAGCTGCTATTCGACACTGTCATGGAAAGGGTCGGCGCGCGCCGTGCCGCGGTCAGTGACATTGACATCCGCCTGTTCTACGAAGTGCACCGCGACCGGTTCCGCGTCGCAGAGCAACGGATGGCGCGCCACCTGTTGATCACCGTCAACCCCGATTACCCGGAAAATACCCCGGCCGCCGGCCTCGCGCGCATGCGCGACATCGCCGCCAGGCTGGCCGACCGGCCGAGCCGTTTCGCCAGCCTGGCACGTCGCTATTCAGAGTGCCCCAGCGCGCTGCAGGGCGGCAAGCTGGGCGCGGTAGTTCGCGGTCAGCTGTATCCGGAACTGGATGCGGCCCTGTTCGCGCTCCCCGAAGGCGCGGTCAGCGATGTCGTGGAGACCGCGTTGGGGTTCCACCTGCTGTGGTGCGAACGGATCGAGCCCGGGCGCCAGGTGGCGCTCGCGAAGGCCCGGGACGGCATCCGGCAACTGCTCGAACAGCGCCAGCGGCGCAATTGCCAGAAAGCCTGGTTGGCCGAGCTGCGGCGTGCCGCCGCCCCGGAGCCTTGAGGGTCTGCTCACGCCCGTTCCTTGCCTGGCGTTGCAGTGGTTGGTCCGGGCGGCTGGCTGGAGCGTCCTCGGTGCCTGCAGCGCCTGCCAGTGGGGCGCTGGTGCCTTCACGCTGCGAGGCAAAGACGCGTAAACCCCGCCATTGGCCCGGGCTAGTCGGTAAGCGATGCCCACGCATGGCCTTGATTGACGGATGTCAATGACAACGCCAAGCACTTGGGATCGGAGTAGAGCTGCGGTTCGGAGCAATGGCGCGTGCCTTGGAGAAGGCGGTTGCGCCAAGATCGCAGACAGTTGCCGGCACTGCGGGCCTTGCGGTTCGCTCGCACGGGCATTCAGCAAACGTAGCAAACATGGGGCCTCCGCTCCCCGGTGGGGACGCAGGCCGAAAGGGCGTGGGTGGGCGAAAGCTGGCCAACTGCGAGGCGCGGCGCGCACACCACAGGCAAAGGTATCGGGAATTGTGACCAGTTGGGAGCTCTGCCATGAAATCGTCGATGGTTCGGATTTCCAGAAAAATCGGTTTGGCTTTTGTGTTCGCCGCAGCCGCGTCATCGGCCCACGCGGTATGTACCCAGAGTGGGCAGGTGGTGAGGGTGCAGGTCGGTGTTACTACCGCTGCCGCAACCTTCGTCTACCTCAAGAACGCGCCCCTGAGTGGCGTGACTTTCGTTGGCAACGTGATCAGTTCGTCGCCCTTCGTGCAAGCTGCCATCACCGCGGCAGCAACGGGAACCAGGGTCATGATGACGGGCAACGCCGCGACCTGCCCAAGCCTTTCGGCAGGCCAGATAGGCACGGTCGGGACTATTACGACATTCATCGTGAATCCGTGATTGCAGGGGCGATGCAGGCATTCGGTTGCTCCGACAGCGTGATTACTTGAAGGGGCCGGCATGGTGCGATCGGGAGTGCCTGTTGCGCGCTGTCGCAAGGGGTGTCAGCGGGTCCGGATTCCGGGTGGACCCGCGGCACCAAGCCGCGTGGGCGGGGAGGGCAGGTCCGCGCTGCTGCCACTGTCAGTTGGTGCACCACCGCTGTAAACCGCCGCCAGGAACGCAGCTCGAAAGCGACTCACCAGGACGCTGCTGTTGTCGCCCCGGGCGGGTGGACGGTGGACGTGTTGGTCGTGACACGCAGTCACAGGCGGGTTGTTGGCTGCCGGATCGCTGCCAACGCCGGCCGGGTCGCAAAGCGCCGAGGGTCAATTGCGCCCGAAGTCCCGTCCGGTCCCGGCGCTTGAAGTCGCGACCACGGGGATCTAATTAAAAGGTAAGAGGGACGTGCCAGGTGCGAGCTGAGGCGCGACCCCTGTGGGCCAAATCCAAGGCCATCGGCCGCTCCTTCTGATCGGCGACGCAAGTCACCGGAACTCGTCATTTACGGAGCGGAACAATGACCCAAAAGTGCGCGTTGCTCAAAAGCGTGCTCGCCGCTTCCATGCTGGCTATGGGCACGGCCATTGCGGCTTGGTCCCAGGACCCGAGTGCACCGACGCCGGTGTGTGATGCCACGGGGGCGCAGGGGGCGCCCATGCTGGTCCAGGTTGACGGCGGTTTCATCGTGTCGTGGCGTGACCAGCGGCGGGGCAGCTGCGGCTACAACTGCATTTACACAGATGTTTACGCCCAGAAATTCGACCTCGAGGGCGCGATGTTGTGGGCCGAAAACGGTCGTGTCGTCGCTGCCGGACCGGAGCATGCACTGGTCTACCCGACCCAGCTCGGTACCGGTTTGGTTGACGATGGCGCAGGTGGTGCTTTGGTCGCATGGAACGACCAACTCGGGGTAATCACGCACGGCTATATAAGCAATCTCACCCGCGATGCCGAGGTTGCATGGGGTGAACCTGGGGTGGCAATCCAGGGCGGCGATACGGCGGTGACCATGCCGGCAGGGGCCGGGTTTTCCGATGAGTGGGGCTTTGCCGCGGATAGCGAGGGTGGGGTCTTTGCGCCCTTGCCTGCGGGTGGACGGATCGGGCGCTTCGATGCGATGGGTCGTCTGCGCGCCACATGGTTCGAGGACCCGGACATTCAGTATCGCGTTGCCTTGGTTCCGGCACTCGAACCTGACGGGACAGATGCCGTCATTGCCGTGTGGATCAAAGGCAACGGTTACTTCGTCGACAGTATTGTCGCGCGCAAGCTGGTCGATCCCGAGACGTTCTGGCCGGCGAGCCCAGATACCTTCGACGACCTATGGGGCCAAGTGCTTCTATACGATCAGACCGCGACCTTCAGCGCTTGGCGGCTCACGGCGGTGTCGGATGGTGCTGGCGGTGTGATCGCGGCCTGGGTGGATAATCGTAGCGGCAGCTATCGGATCCGTGCGCAGCGGGTTGGTGCCGACGGGAATCTGCCGTGGGGCCCGCAAGGTGTCGACGTCAGCGACGATATCACCAACGCAAATTACTGGGCCTTCAATCTCGCGCTGGCGGCCGACGGCAAGGGCGGTGCACTGGTCGCCTGGAACCAGCCCTATGACGTGCCTCAGGTGATCAAAGCCCAGCGTCTGGCGGCGGATGGGACGCCCCAATGGGCGGCGGATGGGGTCGTCGTGGCGAACAGCACAGCGACTTACTCGCCCTATCTGTCCGGGCTGGTGCTTGCCACGGACGGCAATGCCATCGTCCTCTACCATAATGACAGTTTGGACACCGGCTCGCGCTTGATCGCCCAGAAACTCACGGCAGCGCAGGGCGAGCCGCTTTGGCAAGCGGGCCAGGTCGCCTATGCTGGGTGCTTCAGTACCTACTATGAACGCGCCC